>CAVLCU010000007.1:0-37785 GCA_963661545.1 Lachnospiraceae bacterium
GGGCGATAGCCCGGATTGTTGATACCGGCGGCAGCTGCGAGAGCACGTCAGTGCGAAGCAGCTGGCTTTCATACCTGGTGGTGGCGGCGTCAGCCGCCATGGACGTTTACTTTGAAAGCCCCGGACGGCAGCTGCGGGAGCACAGACTCACACCGCCAGCACGAATTTTCTTCCTCCTACCTCCGTGACATCCAGGTGGATTCCATAGAGCTGCCGGAGGTTGTCTTCTGTGATGACTTGCTCGGGTTCTCCTTCCAGGGTGACTACCCCATCTTTCATCCCTATGACGCAGTCGGAGTAGGATATGGCCTGGTTGATATCATGGAGGACCATGATAATGGTGATACCGAATTCCCGGTTGAGTTTCCGGACCAGCTGGAGGATCTCGATCTGGTAGCGGATGTCCAGGTAGGTGGTGGGTTCGTCCAGGAAGAGGGTTTTGGTGCCCTGACAAAGAGCCATGGCAATCCAGACCCGCTGACGCTGTCCCCCGGAGAGGCGGGTGACTTCCCGGTCTCGGTATTGGACCAGGTTGGTGACCTCCAGAGCCCATTCCACCATTCTCTCGTCTTCCGCACTATTGCCCTGCATCATCCGTTTGTGGGGGGTACGGCCAAAGGCTACCAGATCCTCCACGGAGATGTCATCGGAGGCCGTATTGTATTGCTGGACAATGGCTACCTTGCGGGCGAATTCCTTGAGGCTTAGGTTCTGGATGTTCCGCCCCTTGAGGAAAATATTGCCCTTTCCGGGGCAGAGATTCTTGGTCATCAGGGAGAAAAGAGTGGATTTGCCGCAGCCGTTGGCTCCCATAAGGGTGGTAATCTTCCCCTCCTGAATCTTCAGGGAGACCCCCTTGAGCACCTGGTTCTTCCCATAGGCAAAGTGCAAGTCCCGCACCTCCATGGCGGGCTTATCTCCCCCTTTGTCCCGTTTTTCCTTATTTTCCATATTTTTTGGACCTCCGAAGTAAAAGGATGAAGAAGGGACCTCCCACCACGCTCATGATGATGGAGGCAGATACCTCATAGGGAGCTGCGATGGTTCTGCCGATGGTATCCGCCAGGAGGAAGGTAAAGGCGCCGAAAAGGGCGCTGAAGGGAACCAAGGCCTTGTGGTTGCTCCCCACCAGGATACGCCCGATATGAGGAACGATAAGACCCAGGAAGCTGATGACCCCGGCCACGGCGGTGGAAATGCCGGCCAGAAGGACGGCGACCAGGGAAATGAGGATCCGCATCCGGTTGACCTGGATGCCCAGGCTTCGCGCCGTCTTGTCCTCCAAAGCCAGGAGATTGCAGGTTCCGGTCATCAAAAGGGCCAGAACCAGGCCAATGACCACATAGGGAACCAGGGTATGTACGTCGTCCCAGGTCTTCATGGTAATATTGCCATTGACGATGGCAGCCACACCGGACATATTGCCCCCATTCATAGAATTCAGGGCGCTGGACAGGCCGGTAAACATGGCATTGACCGCTACACCCACCAGGATGATCCTTAAGGGACTCAAACCGCCCCGCCAGGACAGGCTGTAGACCAGGACAAAGGCCAAAACGCCTCCCAGGAAGGCGAAAAGGGGGGTAAAGAAATAAAGGCTGGGAGCCAGGGCGGTGATCACCACCGCTGCGAAGCTGGCTCCGCTGGAAATACCGATAATACCCGGATCCGCCAGGGGATTCTTCAAAACTGCCTGGAAGAGGACGCCGGACACGGCGATGGCTGCCCCGGCCAGCATGGAGATGATGATCCGAGGAAAGCGCAGGTCGTAGATGGTGGCCACCTTTTCGTCATATTCCAGGAATAAGCCCTTCAAAAGCTGGGGGAAGCTGACCTTGAGACTGCCAATATTGACTGCTGCGAAAAACAAGGCAAGCAGCAGACCCATCATCAGCAAAAAAGACAGGAGGGCTCGGGCTCTTTTCTTCTTCCTCCTGATCTGATCCTCCCCCTCCGGCTTAATTTCCCTTTTGCATCTCATCATACTTCTCCGTGGCTTTGGAATCCTGGGCCTGCTTCTGGGCATTTTCGCTATTTTCCCTGGCCTTCTCCTCATCCGCCTGGCTTTCCGGATAGAGGATGGGCTGCAGCTCCTCCAGGGCATCGGGATAATTAAACTTGGCACTCATGCCAAAGTTTTCATAGGTCAGATCGTAGACCCGGCCGTTCTTCACCGCCTCAAAATGCTGCCAGATGTCATTTTCCGCAAAGTCCTCCCGGAACATCTCGATGACCTGGTCCGGCAGGGCATGAGCAGCCCGCAGGATAATATCCGGCTCCTTGGTCTTCATATCTTCCGTGTTCACCGTCAGGAACTCCTGGCTGCTGTCGGAATAGACATTTTCCCCACCTGCCAGCTCCACCAGGCTTCCCACATAGGAATTGGGGGTGGCGATAATATAGGAACCGGGCAAGCCCATCAGGATCAAGACCTTGGGACGATCCTTGCCCTCATTTTTCTCCTTGTAGTCTCCATAAAAATCCAGGAATTCATCCACCAGCTCCTGGGCCTGATCCTCCCGGTCGAAGATCTGACCCAGCTCCTGGATGGATCGGTACATCCCCTGGACACTCCTAAGATTCAGGAAGGCCCAATCTGTGTCAATGGCCTGGTATTTGGGCTGAAGGTCGCTCTGGAGAGAAACGGGGCTTAAGATCCAATCCGGATGGAGGGAGGCCACGATCTCCATATCCGGGCTCATGGCTGTCCCTACGGTCTCCAGGTCGGCATAGCGTTCCGGTATGGTGGAGCTGGTCGTACTGCAGACTCCCACCAGATCCAGTTCCAGCTTGTCGCAGATATCTGCGGTTGCCGGAGAGGTGGCGATGATCCGGGGCTCCCCTTCCAGAGCCTGAACCTTCTTCCGGGCTGCCTCTACCGCTGCCTTCTCCTGGGGATCACTGATGGCCAGAAGAGTCTGGACATCCTCCTAGGCACTGTCGGCGATCTGTGATTGGCCGGAAGAGGAGGAAGTGGTCTTCCTGCCCTGGCTTTGATCCACGCAGGCGGTCAGGGAAACTGCCAGAGCGACTGCCAGAGCCAGGGCGATTGCTCCCTTACCATGCTTATTCCTCATCATCCTGAGCACCTCCCCATTTCTTCCAATTCTTGCGGATAAAATAAACCGCAAAGACCACTGCAGCCAGCAGGATCAGTCCCACCACCAGCACCAGGACAGCACCCTGAATGGCCTTGCTGCCGGAGGTCTGGCTGGTGTCGCTATCCCTTTCCTGGTCCAGTTCCAGAGCCGTGGACAGGCTCAGCCCTTCTGCGGAATCCAGGGTGCCAGTCTCCGTACTGGGAGTCGTACCCTCACTGTCCGGCTTGGCTGCCTCCGTGATGGAGGACTGGAGCTTCTTAGTGCCAGACTGAGTGCTATCCTGGGAGGAAGCAGCGGCGGAAGAGGTATCCGTCTTGGCGGAGCCACTGGCAGAGGCCTGCTGGTCGGAACTGGCGGAACTTTGCTGGGCAGAATTGCCGGAACTAAGATCCCTTCCGGCATCCGTGCTGCCCGAGGAAGCTCCATCGGCAGGGGCTGCGCTGTCGCTGCTGCCTCCATTGGCAGCGGAGGAATCCTCACCGGAGCCGGAGGCGGCCGTTACCATGGTAGCATTCATATCGGTAGAATTGCCCTCGTTGTAATCACTGGGATAAAGATAAAAGATAACATCTCTTTCCATGGGTTCCACATACATAGAACCCCGGACTACACAATTTTCGCTGGGAACCCGCATACAGACATCCGCTGTCGTTCCGGTGGAATCCGACCCATTGCCGGTTACACCCATTTCCGAGGGGCTGGACCAGCCGGAATCCCCCACATTTTGCACCAGAAAGGAATGGCCGCTGGTATAATCCATCAGACTCATCCGGATGGTCAGGTAATAGGCTCCCTCATCCGTCACCTCCAGGATCCCGCTGTTATAGACACAGCCCTCCACCATGCCCTGACCCGTGGCATAGGAGCTCTCTCCGCCGGAATCCTCTATGATTCCGGTGACCGGATGGGCATAGCATCGGTTGATCACGCAGCTATAGACCGTCCCGCTGGCCCCATAAGCCTCAAGGGCAGGAAAGCCTGCCATCGAGATGAGAGCCAGGACCAGGGCCATAAGCACAGATCCTACTTTCTTCCTTGTCTTCCTTACTTTCATGTTCATTTCTCTCCTGATTCATGGTCAGGCAGATCCCCCCCAGGAGAGAATCTGCCTGACCTATGACCTGTCCGGATGCAGGCAGCCGCCTTCCTTCTAAGGCTTTCCCAGGAATCCGTCAAGGTCTCTTATCTTTGATTCATTCTTCTCTTCCTGGCTTCCGACAGACCTGCCAGGGCTGCTGCGCCTCCCAGAAGGAGAAGGGCTGCCCACAGGGTAGCATGGTGGGACCCATCCCCTGTCTTCACGTTGGAGGACAGCTTCTGACTGGTGGAGCTTAAGGAGGAGCTTCCGCTGACGGAAGTCTTATTGCCCAGGGTATTGTTGCCCAGGGAGGAGCTTCCGTTGTTGGTATTGCTGGTATTGTTATTGCTGTTATTGTTGCTGTCATCCTCCGGGTCGAAGGCGGGATCATCAGCAGTGGTGCTCTTGATGGTATCCCAATCCAGCTTCAGGAATACGCTCTGGGTGCCGGTTCCCTCGGAGATGGCATCCATGACAGGTACGAATACCTGCAGGGGAACATAACCATCTTTCAAGGCCTCCGGAATCAATTCAAAGGTCACCTCATCCGGATAATTGCTTCCATATTGGTCGGAAACCAGGGAACCATCCTCATTCTTCTGATAGGAATCCACGGTAACCTCCGCAAGATTGCCCTGGGGACTGCCATATTGATCCAAGGTATAACCGCTGGTAAAGTATTTGAGCTGGCTCAAATATCCCTTCTGCTGACCGATGGTCAGACCATTAAAATTCATGGTAATGTAATATTTTCCATCCTTGGCCGTCAGCTTGATGGTATGATTTATCGCATTATCCGACATGGATACCGTGGTCTTATCTACCTTGACCATGTTGCCCTTAATCGCATAGATCCCATCTGCCAGCCGGTTGATATCCGGGGTCTCATCCTGATCGCCCCCCTTATCATCCTTAGTATCATGCTTCAATTCATAATCATCTGCTACCTGAATGACACTGTCCCAATCAAGCTTCAGGCGGCAATAGAGCCAGCCATCGGTAGAAGCACCTACCGCATCCATTGGGGTATAGGGAACCTTCATCTTCATATTGACATATTCCTGTCCCTCTTCTACCTCAAGGGCAAATTCCTGTATATAGGTCAGCGCATGGGCTGTTCCGTCGTAGGTCGTATTGGTGGTAAATCCCGCCGTCTTGATCGTCTCCACCGGACTTCCATCCGTCTGAGCCATCTCAGTAATGGCTGTGGTGAAATCTGCAACAGACACCGGCTTAGTGGCAACACGCAGGGTATAATGACCCTTGCCGTCGGAAATCAGCAGATCCTCTACCTCCTCAAAGGCCACATTTCCCATAGATGCCTGGTCTGCATATGCATTCCAGAGCTGCACATCCAACACGTAGCGGCCAGCTTTGCTTACATCGATCTTGCTGTCATCTTTCTTGTCATCTTCCTGCTTATCATCCTCTTTTTTATCGTCGTCTTTTTTGTCTTCTTCCGGATCCTGCGCCTCCCCTATCCAGCTTGCCTTAGACCAGTCGGGAATCAGCTTGGCACTTTGATGGTCTTCTCCCATAGCATCCACATCTACCCGGATATAGAAGAAATCCTCTCCTGTGCTGCTCCTGGTAAATGTAAATTCGCTGCCATATTCCGCCTCTGTTCCGTCGATTCCCTCTTCCTTCACGGTTTTGCTGATGGAAGCCAGCTGACTGTCCAGCTCATAATCAGCAGGAGCTCCGGTGGGGGCATCCGTACCCGGAATGTTCCACAAGCGCAGCAAATGTCCGATGATATTGTTCTGATTTCTTGCCTTTACCGGCAGGCTATAGGTTGCATTTCCATTTTTGATGGTAACGCTGGCAGACCCTGCGACCACATCATTGGCCATGGAATAATCATTTTCAAAAGCCTTCCAAACAGTATAAGGAACCGAATATTGCCCCTCCGGCAGAGAGGTCTTGGTGGCACTGTCCCAATCCATCACGATCTTAGCGCTCTGGTGGGTCTCCCCCATGGCATCTACATCCACACGAATGTAAAAATACTCTTCTCCGGCACTGTCACGGCTAAATTGCAACAATCTGGGATAGTCGGCTGTTCCGCTCAATCCCTCTTCCTTTACCGTGGTCAGCACGGTGGCCTTCTCAGTATCCAATTCATAATCCGAGGGAGAACCGGTGGGGGCATCCGTACCTTCTATGTTCCAGAGCTGCAGCAGATGTCCGATAATATTATTCTGGTTTCTTGCCTTTACGGTCATATAGTAGTTGGACTTCAGACTGCCGTCCTCATCTTTGTAGACCTGGACGATCATATTGCCATCCACCGCATCGTCCGCCATGGAATAATCATTTTCAAAGGCTTTGCGGATCCGGTAAGGAACGGAATAAACCCCAGGCTCCTTTGCCGATACCACAACCTCCGTCTCCTTGGCAAGGAAGATCACATCATAGGACTTGGCAAATGACTTTTCACCCTCCTTGCAGGTAATGGCCTTGATGGTAACCGTATTCATGCTCTCTGACTGGGACTGCACCTTGATACTGCCATTGTACTTAAAAGTTTTCGCAGTACCCACAACCGGGGCGCTGCCGTCCACCGTATAGTAAATGTCTGCATCCTGCTCCGCTGTAGTCATGCTTACAGCGATGGTGGCATCGTTGTCAAACATACCGGTATAGGTGTTGGGATTGGTGGTAATCTCCGGTACTGCCAGCATATCATCCAGGCCAGCCCCTTGCAAAGTATTCAGATCTGGAATCACACGCAGGGTAGCCCACCAGCCCATGGCAGTCACGTAGATCTGTACATAGGTGGGCTCTTCCAGGGATTCCACCTCAATGGTAGCCCCCACCCGGGGAATTCCATCTTCTGTCTGTCCCAAATCCTGCGGATCATCGTCGATCCAGCTTCCCTTGAGCTTATGCTTCAAGCCTTTTACCAAATTCTGCATGCTTCCGTCATCGCTGGAGGTCTTGATAGAGATATCCATATAGATCTTGCCATCCTTGACGGTGACAGGCACCTTTTCCTTATCAAAATAATTGCCAGACATGGAAACATCATTGGAGCTTTCCTTGAGGCAAGTGATATCTACCGTATAACTGCCATCCTTAAGAAGGGAGACCGTCTCCACCTTCTGGGCGGTATCCTTCTTCAGCTTCGCCCGGAAGGAAATCTCCTCTCCCTTCAGGTCTGCCTTCAGAAGAGCTTCATCCTCCAGATAATAAAGGGTGAAGTCTACCATATTCAAATCGGTTCCGCTGATGGGGGTGAGGGTCAGGTCACTATAAGTACCATAAAGATTCTGCCAAAAGGCCTGCAGTCCCTCTTTGGTCATGCGAAGAGAAACTGTCATCTTGCCATCCTCTGACTGAACCGGCACCTGGGTGGTCTCAAAATATTGGTTCAAAGCGGCAGCCGTGATGCCCTCTACATCTGAAAATTCCACCTCTGCCGTATAATTGCCGCTTTCCAGGAATGCATAGTCAGGAGCAGATTCTGCTTTAGCCAGGGAGGTCACTTTCAGATTATAACCATTGCCGTCAATAGAAGCAGCCGTTCCCTGGCACAGAAAAAATACCCTGCGCAGATCCCTGGTTTTTACAAGGATCGTATTGGCTGCCTCACCGGATACAGGAATCATCCCAGCAGCGGTAGCCAAATAGTTGGTATCTCTGCCATAGATAGCATAGGAAGTTCCTTTCTTCCCATAGTCCTTGGCAACCTGAAGATAAATGCTTGCTTCTCCATCCTTTACAACCACTGGCACCTCCGTGCGAGATTGGAGATAGCTGCTGTATTTACTTCCGGAAACCTCATTGAGATAAGCAATGGAGGCGGTATAATTGCCATCCTCCACCATGGCAGTCTCCGAAAGATCGATCATATAATCAGGATCTACCGAAAGAGCAATCGGCGTATAATAGGTCAGTTCAGAGCCGGCAAATACACCGGTATAGACAGCCCACATAAAGATAGGATCTGACAGTTCTTCCTCTGTACCCAGGCTGATCTGGTATTGATACATAGGCGTTCCATCCACCGTAACCTCCACCGGCGTCAGCTTCTCAGAGGTCTGGTCATCTATATGATCCAGATCTACATGAACAAGGTTCAACTCCTGAAGCGCAAAACCACCAAATCCCACCTGGCCAGTCTGAAGAAGCAGGGTATATTGCCCCTCCTTCTCAACCAACCCAACCTCGCTGGTAACTACACTGGTCTCAAGAAATCCACTGGTGGTATCTGCTCCTTCCGGCAGTTCCGGAAGCTTCACCACATCGTCAGCCGTGAGATAAGTGGTGGTGGTGCCATCTGAGACCCTTCCACTCCAGTTTGTATTCAGATAGGCCGTATGAGTGATCGTCACATCCTCATCGGGAAGATCCGGCTCCTCCGTCCCCCCATCCTCTGTCGCTTTCTGGGCATTGGCAAAATCAATGCCCAAGACCACATTGTAGATTGCTCCTGCAGTTAGGCTGGGGTATACCAGGGCAATTCCTATATAGGTCTCCGTATAAGGAATGGTAAAGCTTGCCTGGATCATGTTTCCATTGTCATCTGTCTCAACAGAAGCGGCCTTGTAACTGGTATCGGAGCGATAATCCTTATATTGCAGACCGGTCAGATATTCATTCTCATAAGCCGCCCCTTGAAAAACCGTCACCGTCAGCCAATCCCCCTGGGCCTGGATCTCAGCTGTCGAGGCCAGCATAGCAGACCGAGAGCTCGCCATGGTCTCATATCCCTCAAAATCATAGCCTACGGTAATGGGAACCTTATAGATCACTCCATCCTCGATGGATTTTGTAACACTGCTGCCCGCTGTTTCTTCCCCTGCTCCCTCCTCTGCCAGAACACTGATACTATTGGATGTCAGCACCATAGCAAGGACCAGCAGCAAGGACAGAAAACGCCCAAGCAGGCCATGTTTTGTTTTGTTTTGTTTTGTTTTGCCTTGCATTTCCATCTTGTCCTCCTTTTCCTTTTGGTCTTTTTCCTGGACAAGGCTCGTGATTGATCCGGCTCACCCTGCCCGATTTTCTATGCACGGGTTAGGTTTTACTAATCCTTGCATCAAATAAATGCCCGCCGCAGCGGACTTTTATGCACGATGGAATTATAGCATATGGCAAGAACCTGCAAAAGTCCTATTTTGTTGCACCCCTGCAATAAAAGCCTGTTTTTTCTTCTTTTTTCTGCCTGTTTTTGCAGAAAAAAACCTGTTTTCCAGATGTTGCAGTCCTGCAACAAAACAGCAAAGAACCCTTCCGAAGAAAGGGTTCTTCTCGCTTTTTTGTTAGTCATTATAAACTCTCCCTCAGATCAGCATGGTAAAGATAGCCACGGATTCCGGCATATGGGTCTGACCCACGGTGCATTCCATCTGCAGACATACGCTGCCGTGGAGGATCTGACCCGCACCGGTTCCCATATTGACGAATTGCAAGGTATCGGCGGGGAAGGAGAAGATCTGACCGCTGGCCTCGGCATGGACAAAGCGATCTCCGTCCAGATAGCGAAGATTCCTCACCCGCCCCTTCATGAGTTTGCCATCCAGCTGGGAATTGGCTGACATGGAGCCCGCCCGCAGCTGGATAGTGCCAATGCCTTTTTTTACATAGAGATGGCAGGGATGCTCAAACCCCTGATTAGCCATGGAAAGGTTGCTGCCGTTTTTGACATGTTCCCGAAAAATCAGGAAGGGAAAGGGATAGCAGCCATCCTTTAATCTTCTGCACAGGATTCCCCCGTCAAATTGCTTGCGTTCCCGCAGCTCGTATTTGACCCGATAGTGCTCCTCCGTGGCTCTTACCGCCTCCATGGTGCTGTCTGTGCAATAGAGAGCCCATACATAAGCATCCTGCCTGGCACTTTCCAGATCCACCCCCTCATAGAGGAGATGATTGAGGGTAATCTCCAGGCGCTCGGAATATCTCTTGGCAGTCAGATATCCCTTCTCTGTCAGCAGAAGATTCCTGCTGCCTTCCCTTCGAATATAGCCCTCCTTTTCCAGGGCAGTGATGGCACGGCTAACTGCATACTTCTCCACCCCCAGGGTACGGGCCATCCCCGTTACCGTACAATCGGCAGGGTTGAACCTCAAAAAACAGAGTAATATACGCAATCTTAGTATCTTTCCACTCTCTTCCATCCGCTATCTCCTTCCAGGCTATTCGATCCTTTTTGTTAGCAACATCTAACCCACTTTCCTAAAAAAAGCTGCCCGATGGCAGCTTTTCACAGATCCCTTGTGGGAAATTTCCACTAACCGGGGACAATCATAGCACAAACCCAGTAAGAATGCAACCGATTCTTGCCTGGGTCGATCCCTTCCGGTCTGGTCCCCCCTGATATATGGGTCGGATCTGCCTCATTTTCGGCAAGCCTGGATACAGCAGGTATGTTCTCTGGTTTTTTTGTCATAATTAATACCGACGAGAAGAAGGTTCCCCTGATACTCTTCCAAACTGCGGCAATATTCCTTATTACGGACCTGTTCCAGGGCTCCCCTGGCACTTTTGTCCCATTTTAATTCCACCACCAAGGCCGGCTTATCCGGAAACTGTCTGCGGGGAAGATAAACCAGATCCGCAAATCCCTTGCCTCCTGCCAGCTCTCTGTGTGTGGTATAGAAATTTCTGGCCGCATAAAGAGCCAAGGAAATGGTGTAACTCAAGGCATTTTCATCATTATATTGAATATGAGAAGTTTCAAAATGGGCCTGTCGAATTCCCTCTGCCACCTGCTTTTCTCTGCCCTGCCATATGGCTGCCAGGATTTCTGCAGAATTCTTCAAGGCTTTTGACACTTCACCCCAGTCTGAAACAGAGACAGCGTTAACATACTCCGTACGTATCTCCTCATTCGGGATCCGTACGGATTTTTCCTTGTCATCATAAGCCAGATATCCCAGATGGATGAGCAGGGTCAGCACATCATCCTTGGTTCGAAAGGTGGTCATATCATTAGTAAAGCTTCCCGTATTCACCGGAACGCTTTCTCCCGCCAACATACGCAAGACGTTTTCTCTCAAACCGTCGAAATTCATATCAATATAAATCTGCAGAGCCTCAAAGGTCTCCGTTTGATTCCAGTAATTGCCCACCTTTCCGAACCGCAGGCAGCTGATCACAGAACGAGGACTATAGATCGAGGATGCATGCTCAAAGGAATAACCATCATACCAATTTCGCAATTGTTCCGGATCCACCTTCCTATCTCTGCATAGACTCCTCACTTCTTCTTCGGTAAATCCCACATAGGCTGCCACCGGCCCTGGGTCGATCATAGAGAATTCGTCAAACATATTGAGAGCCGAATGAGTTCCGTACTTCTTAATAGGCAGGATTCCTGTCAGATAAGCAAGGTAGATATATTCTTTATCTTTCAGCAAATTCCGAAGAAAATCCAGATACAGCTCCTGGGCTTCCCGATCCTGTTTATATTCCCGGAAAATACAATCCCACTCGTCCAAAATAAGCACAAAGGGACGTGATGTTACCGCATATACGTCTCTCATGGACTCCATCAGGTCTTCCTGATCATAATATTCCACATCCGGATATAATTTTTTCAGATCACGAATGACAATTTTTTGTATCTTCTCTGTCATTTCACGGATGTTACCACTGCGGCTGAGAAATTCCTGCATATTAAGAAATACTGTGTCATAGCGATTCCTGTGTTTCGCAAAGTCCGGATGTTTTGCAATCTCGAATCCAGAGAAAAGGGATTGGGAATCGCATCCTCTGCTATAGTAGGCGGCCAACATACAGGCCGCTGTAGACTTTCCAAAACGCCTGGGACGGCTGACACAGATATATCCCTGGGCAATATCAATGGCATGATTGGTATAAGCAATCATGCCTGTCTTGTCCACATACATCTCCGTCTGTGCTATGCGGGCAAACTTCTCATTGCCCGGATTCAGATAGATACCCATAAGGCCCTCCCTTCCCTGCTCGAATCCCGGTTTTCTCCCATTATAGCACAGTTCTTCTCATTGCCCACCTTTTTTATTTGTTTTCATCAGGGGTCCTCATCGAAGGCCATCCTTCAGAACATCCTTGATAACCTCCTGGCGGATGCCCTCCCTGCGGTTATGCTCTGCCTGGTAGTCCGCATAACGGGCGGCTACATAGAGATAATCCGACAGGCGGTTGACATATTGGATGGCTCTTTTGTCTGCCACAAACTTCTGGGCCACCCGATGGAAGCGGCGTTCTGCCCGGCGGGCTACGGCACGAGCCAGATCCAGGCGGGCGGATTGCTCACAGCCCCCATAGAGAACGAAATCCTTGACCCGGGGGAAGGAGTCCTCCAGGCGGTCGATCCAGCTCTCCAGCTTGGCCGTCTCTGCCTCATCGAAGCGATACTCCCTCTTCAGAGGATCAGCGATGCCGGACATCAGATGGATCAGGTTCTTCTGGATATGGGTAAGCTCCGTCCGCAGGGGCTCCTCCGAGATGACCTTGGCCAGGCCAAGCTGGCTGTTGAGCTCATCCACAGTACCCAGGAGTTCAATCCTGTCATCCGTCTTCAAAACCCCCGTCCCCTGCAGGAGGGAGGTTCTGCCGGTATCCCCTTTCTTCGTATAAATCTTCATAGTAGCCATCCCCTTACCTGACCCTTCTATCTGCTGCAAACCGCCTGGTTCATAGCTCATTGATCTCTCTCATACTCCACCCTGCCCGGCGGTATCTGTCTCATGCTTCCCGAAATCCCTGCTTTTTCACGGCCCGGGCGCTGTTGGCTCCCAGCCTTCGACATTGTTGATAGGTGGGCATATGATATTGCTCCACATTGGTTCCCCTTTTCATGCCCCGCAGCTGCAAGGCTGCGTCCATTCCGGCCAGGCCGATGCCGGAGCCCAGCATGGAATCCTGGGCTGCCTGGCAGGCCAGGAGGCTGACATCTCCCTCTTCCCTGGGGAATATCTCATAAAAAAGGCCTTCTTCCTCGATGCCAGCACAGATCTCCCTCAGGAAATCCTCATCCCCCTGCCTTGTATAGATGAATATGGAGGGTCTTTTGCTGATCATAGCTTCCCCTTTCCTCCCATATAGGAGAGAACCAGACCGGTGGCCACGGCATTTCTGGGACCCTGGCTGCCCCGGATATTGCCCCGGCCACAGACAATGCGATAGTTGGAGAATTCCTCCATCAGCATCTCCGGGATCTCGAAATCCTCAGCAGACCCTCCCACCAGGACCACATGGGAAATATTCTTAAGGTCCTGTTCCGGCGCTACCTTCTTCAGTGCCCGGAAGGCATTGGTAACAAATACCTTCCTCTTGGCCTCCCTTCGCACCTGGAGGATCTTCTCCATGGGAAGATCCTTCTCCACCCGGATCAA
Organism: Lachnospiraceae bacterium; assembly: GCA_963661545.1. GTDB lineage: Bacteria > Bacillota > Clostridia > Lachnospirales > Lachnospiraceae > Scatomonas. Next base: position 13,506 of record CAVLCU010000007.1, read on the forward strand.
GCCGGCAGGGGACAGAAGCACCACCCGGCCGTAGAAACGGGGATCGATGGCTTCCTCTTGGAAGGTCATCTGGCCATTCTCCAGCCGCATATGGAAGAGGCTCTCTACCTTGGCCAGGGGATAGCGCTTGATCTGCTCTGCCATATGGCGGTCTGCCAGCCCCAGCTCTGTCTGGATCAGCATAGATACCATCTCCCCGGCTCCCGCCTGGTGGATCATATCTACGTGCCCATTTTCGTGGATGATGGCTGCATCGGTGGAACCGCCTCCCATATCCAGGATAGCAAGGGGCAGACGAGTTCCGGGGGTAGTCAAGGCTCCCAGGCTGGCCATCACGGCCTCCACCCCGGCCACTGTCACCTCCACTCCCAGGTCAGCATGCAGCTGTCTGGCAATCTGCTCCATGGGCAGCTGCTGGGTTCGAACCATGGCAGCGATGCCCACGGCCTTCTCCAGGCAGGTCTCCCCGGCCAAGGCTCCGGATACCAGGACAGGTGCCAGGGTATCCACGGCCAGGAGATCAGTAATGCGGATCTCTGCGGATTCCTCCCCGCTGACCTGACCCATGCCCTGCTTAATTCTGGCCAGCATATGACCTACATTGGTATCCGGCTGGCCGGAGATATCCCGAATCCTTCCCGCCTCAGCCACTGCCTTCATGATACCCTCCGCCCCCTGATCCAGGCTGACGGTTTGGCTGTGGTCTCCCTCCAGATAAATCTCTCCGGCCGGCAGGACATTTTCCTCCACATTGCCGCCGGGGGTCTTGATGACCACAGCGCTGCGCTTGCCGATGAGGCTTTTGGCGATAGGGGTCACAGTGCGGGTCTCCTCCGGCGTCAAGCCCAGCAGGGTAGCAATCCCATAGGGATTGGACAGCATCCGGATGGTCTGGCCCTCCAAAGCTACCTCGATGGCCGCCTGGTCTCCCTCCGGCAACCGGTCGATCCGGGCAACCTCGTCCACGATGGGGATCTTGTCCGTCAGGCGGTTCTCCACCAAAACTGCCTCATCCGCCTGCAGGATCAGGCCGCAGATGCGATATTTTTTGGCTGCCTCCCTCAGGCGGCCGGCCACCTCCTCATAGGAGAAATCTCGGGAGGCTACCACAATATAAGCCTGATCCGGCACTGCCCGATAGAGATGCTCCAGCTTGATCAGCTCTCCCACTGCCTGACCTGCTCCCGCAGGGGTAGAGGGATTGTGGCCGATCATGGAGGAATCGGTGATAATGGTCTCTGTCAGGGTCTCCATAGCGGTATCCCCGATGACCGGGGCAGCCTCGTTCAGCCGCACCAGAGCCAGATCCTCCACCTTCCTGCCCACCTGTCCCATGGCCTCCTTCAGGGCAGACTTCACCCCATGAACATTAGCCAGGGTTCCCTTGGTTCCTGTGGTAGCAAGAGATGCACTGGCCAAAAAGGACAGGTGACCATCTGCCTCCTCCTGACCAATGCATACCTCTGTTGTGGAATTCCCGATATCCACCCCTGCAATAAGCTTCACCATGCCACCTCCCTCCCGGTTGCCCTTTCCGGATTCTTTACAGAAGGATTCCCCTTTTTTCGTAGATCTCAGCTGCTTCCATAACCAGGCGGGCGCAGCTTTTGGCCTGATATTTGTCCAGAAGCTCCTTGGCCATCATCACCAGCTCCAGCTTGGTAGACCGGTTGGGCCGCAGTTTATCATACATCTTCAATATGACATCGTCCGGCACATCCACCAGCTCGGCAGCCCGCTGAAAGTTCTTCTCCATGGGGTCATTGCCTGCTTCCCTGGCCACTTGACCCTGAGCGCGCAAAACCTCCTTAGATATCTTAATGTCCTCCGGTCCCACATGCCCCTTCATCACCTCATCCAGGCTGATCTCTGACAAATGCTTGCCGGTTCGGGATGTGATCTTCTCCCCTGCCTGTTCTGCTAATGGATATTGCATCTATTTGCCCTCCCATTCGATACTTCCCAGCTCCGGATCCAGCTGCTCCGTCTCTGCAATATGCATCAGAGCCGCCTTGACCTGGTATTTGGGCCGGGTCATGGGATCATTAGTGCTGGGAACCGGAACCACCTGCTCCCCCTTGACATATTTGGCCGCATTCTGACCGATCTTCCGATAGGTCTCCAGGGTCATCAAGGGAGCCTGGGGAAAGAGCTCCAGATTGGACAAGGGATAGAGATCCTTTTGGTGGATCACGGTCGTTCCCTTGGACTGAATGCCGATACCGATACCGGAGCCGGAGAGCTTGGCAGCCTCCAAGGCCATAAAGCATACATCGGAGGTATCCAGGATCTTCACCACCCGGGGCACCATGCCTTCCTCTTCAATGCCTGCCTTCACATTCTTCAGGACATCCTCCAGGGGAATACCGCATATTGTCTTCTGAATCTCCCGCTGAAAAGCAGCCCCCACTCCAATGACCACTTCCTTGGGATCTGTCCCCTTGCGAGCCCTGGGATAATCCGCATAGGAGGTCTTCTTCTCGTTGATCCGATCCCGGCCTGCCAGGGCAGAACCTTTCCCGGCAGGATCCTTCCCGCCGGTTCTCATCTGGGCTACCACAGCCTGGGTTATCTCTTTTACTAATTCTTCACTGATCTGCATGGACCTGGCCTCCTAAATGTCCTGAGGATCGATGATATGGGGAATCTTCTTGATCTCCTCCCACCGGCTGCCTTCTACCCGATAGCCGGTTCCGGGACCCATATAATCGTTGGGGGTATTGACGCCGGACAGAACATGAAAATCCCTGTCCAGAATCGCCGCCGTCTGCATATAGTCCCCTGCCACTCTCTGTTTCAGCATGTTGAGGACACTCTGGGCCACATCCTGGTAACCGGACTCTGCCAGAGCCTTGACCACGTCTACGCCGGTAATGCCCCTCTTCATCACATCCTCCGCTGCCATCAGGTCTGCTGTCACATCCCGGGGAAGGGTATCCTTGGATCCATGGGCATAGGTAACAGCCTCCACCTGGTCATCAGACACCGGAGTCAGCCCCAGCTGATGAAATACGGCTTGTACCGCCTTGGCGGCTTTATTTCTCACCTGGATGACCTCCTCCTCCGTCACGGGACGAAGGCCCCCATCTACCTGCATATCCCTCTGGAGGACATTATAATCGTCAAAATCCTCTGCATCGAAGTTGGAGCCTGCAAACATGTTGTCATAATTGGGTTCCGCCGCATAACCGGAGAAAATGAAATCCGTCCCCGGCAGGAACTGCAGCATGGTTCTGGCCGTTCTGCGCATATCCGAATTGGAAAAGCTTTGGTCGTTGGAAGAGGCACATTCCAGCCCCAAAAGGGCTGCCACCAGGTTCTCACTCATCACCTCCCGGATCCCTCCCGGCACGGAACCCGGCACGCCGATGCAGCTGACGGATCCGTTCTGAATCCCCTGGCTTCCGGCCCCCTTTGTGGCATAGAGGCAGCGGCATTCCAGATAAAGCATGGACTTCTTCTCGCTGCTGCCCATCAGAACCTCTGAGCCGGACCCGGAGGTAAACCGGACCTTCAAGCCTCTGGAAGCGTAGGCAGAATTCAGGAAGGCCTTGGAATAGGGGGTATCATCCCCGTCGATAAATACCTTCTCTGTTCCATAGACGGACAGGGTCTCCGCATAGGTGGTTAAGCCCCGGATCCCCAGCTCCAGCTCGGTAGCCTCCTCCGCGGAGCATTGGGTCAGAACCCCGGGTCTGCCCACCTGGGATCCGATCAGCAAAGCCATGGCACTTAAGGGGGCGTAACGAGCCACTCCCATGGTGGTCTCCTCCTCTGCGAATCCCCGCAGGGCACCTTCTGCCGCATCGGCAGCGATTTGCACCGGATCGTCCTTCAGATTGGTGATATGAGCCTGGTTGCCCGGCTTCTTGCGGGCTCGCATCTTCTGCATCCCCATCATCAGCTCTACCACATTCAGATGGTTCATAACCTCCGTCATGCGGGCAGGGGTAATTCCGGATACCAATTCCAGGATCTCCTTGCGGGGTACATGGATGTCCACGATCATGCGGGCAATCTCCAGTGCCGGAGTCTCCATGGATTTCTCGGTTCTCTGAATATCTATGGCATAATCTGCGATAAATTGGTCGATAAAGTCGAAATCCTCCCGTTTCTTGCCGTCCAATTCTATGATTTTGCCGTCTCTCACCTTCACGGAAGGCTGGGGGTCGTAAGGGCTGTGCATGGCCGCAAAGCCCATCTCCGGCCATTCATTGATAAATCCGTCCAGATTCACCGGCCGCTTATCCAGTGTTTCAATACGTTTTGATCTTCTCATTGCTGCTCTCCCTGCAGATGATAGCTTGTCCTTCTTTGTCAGGCTTATTATAACGCAATCCCAATGAAATAGCAATAGGTTTTTGGGGGAAACGTTCATAATCCCACAATTTATTTGATGCAAACCACAGAAAGCAACACTCTGGAATTCATCCCATGTCTCCTGCTGCATTCAATCCCGGCTCTGTATGACCACCAGAATCCCTTCCTTCCACTGGATTCGAGCTTGCTCCTCCACAATCTCATTGCTGACGGACAGGCCTCCATCCCCCAGCTTCAGGGTATAGTCCCGCAGGGGATATTGAAAGCCCTCCAGGGTAAGTCCCTTCACCTCCTGGCGGAAGGGAAAGCAGGATACGTATTTGCCGAATTGCTTTTCCCTGCTCAGGACCAGGCTCCTGCCCAGGGGCATGGTAATGAGATTGTGAGCATCCACAATTGTCCCCCCTATCCCCTGCTGGTGCAAGAGACTTAGATTATAGATATTGCTCAGGGTATGATCCAATCTGGTGCCGGTGGCGCCCAGAAAGAAGATCTCATCCGCTCCCAGCTCCACTGCCTTCCTGGTGGCGATATCCGTATCCGTGGAATCCTTCACCGGATTGAAGGTATCAATGGGGATCCGGGTCTGATTCCTATAATAGGCAATAATCCCGGGATCGATGCTGTCAAAGTCCCCCAGGATATAATCCGGCCGAATTTGATTGCGGTAGCAGAATTCCAGACCCCGGTCGGCCGCCAGAATATATTCTGCCCCTGTCTCTTTTAAAAAACCGAGGGCAAACCCATCCTGAATGGTGCCCCCGGAGATAATCACTGTCTTCACTTGTCTGCTTCCTTGTCGTTTCTGCTGTTATGTCCGCTTCCGGGTCGCTTACCGACCTTCTCTGGCCTGCATCTTGTCTCGGAACATGGCCACATTGTCCTCTATCTTTCCCTTGAAGACCCCGGAACCGGCCACCAGAATATTGGCGCCTGCCTCCAGAACCCTATCTGCGGTCTGGGCATTGATACCCCCGTCTACCTCGATATCTACCTGGGGATATCCTGCCTGATCCAGCTTCTGACGGAGGCTGCGAATCTTCTCGGTCATGGCCGGAAGATAGGACTGGCCCCCGAAGCCGGGATTCACGGTCATCAACAGAACCATATCCAGCTTATCCAGAACATAATCCAGGCAGTCTAGGGAAGTGGCGGGATTCAGGGCTACCCCTGCCTTGCCTCCGCATTCCTTAATCGCCTGAAGGGTTCGATCCAGGTGCTTGCAGGCCTCTGCGTGAACGGTAATGAGATCCGCCCCGCATTGCCTCATATCCTCCACATATCTGCCCGGATCCTCCACCATCATATGGACATCGAAGAAAAGATGGCTTTCCTTGCGGATGGATTGGATCACCGGCATGCCGAAGGAAATGCTGGGAACGAAGAGTCCGTCCATCACATCGATATGCAGCCATTGACAGCCGCATTGCTCCAACAGGGTCAGCTGGTCTCCCAGATGACGAAAGTCTGCGGAAAGCATGGAAGGGGCTAGTTGATAGAACATATTAATACCTCCTTTTCTCCTTTAGCTCTTCATAAAACATGAGATAATTCTCATAGCGCCGGCGGCTGATCACACCTTCCTTCACCGCCTCCTTCACCCGGCAGTCGGGCTCATGAACGTGTTGGCAGCCCTGGAAACGGCAGCCTCCCTCATAGGGATGGAATTCCGGAAAATAATCCTTCAGCTCCTCCTTTTCCATGTCTGCCAAAAAGAGGGAGGTGAAGCCGGGGGTGTCGCAGAGAAAGGTTTGCTGACCCAGGGGAATCAGCTGGGAGTGGCGGGTGGTATGCCGACCCCGCTTAAGCTTACGGCTGATCTGGCCGGTCTCCATATGAATCTCCGTCTGCAGGTGGTTGGTAAGGGTGGACTTGCCTGCCCCGGAGGGACCTGCTGCCACGGTGGTGCGGCCTGCCAGCCGCTGCCGGATCTCCTCCAGCCCTTCTTCTCTTTCCAGGCTGCACCGGAGGGTATCATAGCCACAGGCGGCATAGGTTCGGATCCACTGGTCTGCCTCTGCCTGGGGAACCAGGTCCGCCTTGTTGAAGCAGAGGAAGACAGGAACTTCCTGATATTCCATCATGATCAGAAAACGATCCAGGAGAGCAGGATTGGGTTTGGGATCCTCCAAGGCGAAGAATACCATAGCCTGATCCACATTAGCCACTGCCGGGCGGATAAGTTCCCTCTTCCTGGGATAGATCTCGGTGAGGTTGGCCCTCCTCTCTGCCGGATCCAGCAGGTCAATCTCCACATCATCTCCCACCAGAGGCTTTTTTCCTTCCTTGCGGAAGATTCCCCTGGCCTTACATTCATAGATGCCGGATTCTTCTACAGCTACGTAGTAGAATCCGGCAATCCCTTTTATAATCTTACCTGTCATGCTCGATTAAGGTGCCTCGAAGGTCACATTGGAATATTGGGCAATCAGCACCCCTTCTTCGTATACCTTGATCACCCCGTTGGAAACCCCCGCTGCTCCATAGATGGGCTGACTGTATACATTGTTGTCTCCCCAGGGATTGGCTCCCTCATAGAAGGTAGTCTCGGTGCCATTTTGCTCCAGGGTCAGTCTTACGCTGCCTCCCTGATAAGCCTCCGGCTCTGCCAGGGGGCTGTAGCATACCCAGCTGCTGGTGTCGGAACCGGTGTCGGTATTCCCGGCATTGATGACCAGGGTAATGGTGGTTCCCGGTGCCACACTCTCCCCGGCTCCCGGGCTGGTGGAGATCACCTCCCCCACATTCACCTCACTGGAAGAATCCGTCGTGGTGGTATAAGTCAGGCCCATGCTGTCCAAAAGAGCCTTGGCATCGGCCTCCGACTGTCCCTGCAGGGTGGGCACATAGAGGGTATCCGACTCCTGGGGACCCTTACTGATATAGAGGATCACCTGGCTGCCGGGCAGAGCTGCACTTCCCTCGCCGGGATCCAGGGAAATCACCCTTCCGGCCTCCACATTGTCATCATTTTGCAGGACGGGATTGCTGGTGAGACCCAGACCCGCCAGAACCGCTTCCGCCTCCGTCTGGGTAGCCCCCACCAGGCCGGTGGGAATGGTCACATTGCCCTGGCCGCTGCTGATGACCAATTCGATGGTGGTATACTTATCTACCTGAGTGTCCGGATCCACAGACTGGCTGACCACCTGGCCCTCCGCATAATCGGTAGAGGCCTGGGTTCCTGTCTGTTTGACACCGATATTCAGCTGAGATGCCAGTTCCTGAGCCTCTGCCAGGGTTCTGCCGCGGAAATCCGGTACGGTTACCTGGTCGGATGCCGTGGATGAGCTGGTGGAGACGGAGGAGGACTTGCTCTCCGTCTTGGAGGATGTCTTTCGGTTGAAAAGCCCTGCCATATTGCCGATTACCACGATCAGGATGATAATGATCACTGCCCCGATGAGGAAGCCCCCGATGGTGATGGCCTTCTCCAGCTTGGAGCTGACCTCATCGTCCTCATCCTCATCGTCCTCATCCCCGGATCTTCTCCGGTAGTCGTCTCCATCTTCCGGATCTTCCTCCGGATCCTCATATCTGGAAGTTCGGCTGGCCGAACCCCGGCCAGTGGACGAACCTGAGCCTGTCTGGCTGCCTGTGCCTGTGGCGGCTGCCCGGATGGCCTGCATCTCCCCCTCTGACATCATAACCGTCTGGGCATGGGAGCTTAAAGGGGTCAGGGTGACGAAATTACCCTGGGGATCGATCAGGGAACGCTTCAGATCCTCAATGAGCAGTCCCATATTCCCATACCGGCGTTCCGGATTCTTCTGCGTACATTTGAGGATAATCTGCTCCAGAGAATAAGGCAGATCCGGGGTATAGCGGGAAGGGGGAACCATCTCTTCCTGCAGGTGCTTGATAGCTATGGCCACCGTCGTATCCCCGTCGAAGGGCACCCGGCCTGTCACCATCTCATACATGGTGACACCCAGGGAATAGATATCACTTTTGGCATCAGAAAGCCCGCCCCGTACCTGCTCCGGGGAGCTATAGTGTACGGAACCCATGACATTTGCAGTAATGGTATTGGAATTGGTGGCCTTGGCGATGCCGAAATCGGATAATTTTACCTTGCCGTCGGTAGAAATGATAATATTCTGGGGTTTCACATCTCTGTGGATAATGCCCCGATCATGGGCTGCCTCCAGCCCCAGAGACACCTGAATGGCGATACTGGTGGCTTCCTTCACACTGAGCTTACCCTTCTTGGTGATATAATCCTTCAGGGTAATGCCCTCGATCAGCTCCATTACAATATAATAGAGACCCCGATCCTCACCTACATCAAATACATTAACCACATTGGGATGGGACAGACCCGCAGCGGACTGGGCTTCCTTGCGGAATTTGGCGATAAAGCTCTTGTCCTCCCGGAACTCTGCCTTAAGAACCTTAACTGCCACCATACGATCCAGCTTGTGGTCTCTGGCTTTGTAGACATCTGCCATACCGCCGGAGCCGACTCTGGACATAATCTCATATCTTCCGCCAATCACAATTCCCTCTTTTAACATTCGCTCACCTCGCTCGTAATTGGTTGCACGACGATGACTGCTATGTTGTCCAAGCCGCCATTGGCGTTGGCTCTGTCTACCAGAGCGGCAGCCGGATCCTCTGTATCGTCGTCTGTCAGGATGTGGAAAATCTCACTGTCCTCTACCATGTTGGAGAGTCCGTCGGAACACATCATCAGCTTCTCACCAGCCTCCAGCTTCAGGTCGAAGAAATCAATCTTCACATCCTCCGCAGTTCCTACGGCTCGGGTGATAATATTCTTGTCCGGATGATGTCTCCCCTCCTCCGGCGTAAGTTCTCCCATCCGCACCATCTCGGCAATCAGGGAGTGGTCCTGGGTAATCTGCCTCAATTCCCTCCCGGCCAGATACAGACGGCTGTCTCCTACATTGGCTACGTAGAGATCCCTCCCTGCAAGGGTAGCCACCACCATGGTGGTTCCCATGCCGGCCATGGAAGGATCCCGGCGGGATTGGTCCAGTACCTCCCGATTGGCGGCCTCAATGCCGCTGCGTATAATCCTGACAGGATTAAAATCCTTATCTTGCTTCACAGTCTCTACCAGAACGGACACCCCATAGCGTGATGCATAATCCCCTGCCTTATGGCCTCCCATACCATCCGCTACCACGAACAAATTGGGAAGGTTGCCCACCGGAGTCTCTGAAGTATAGATATAATCCTGATTCATCTGTCGTTTCTGTCCTACGTCGGTCGCAGAAAATACCTTCATATGTCTCCCTCCACAAGGCTGGAATTGCGCCGGTCATCCAGATAGCTTTTCCTTAATTGCCCACAGGCTCCCTCAATATCGGCGCCCATTTCTCTTCTAATAGTAACATTAATTCCGTAATTTTCAAGTTTATTTTGAAAATTCACAATTTCTTTTTTATTTCCCCGGAGGAAATTTCTCTCCTTGATGGGGTTCACAGGGATCAAATTCACATGGCAATGGAGCCCCTTCAGAAGGTCCGCCAGCTCCCTGGCATCCTCCTGGCTGTCATTCTCCCCGCCCACCAAAGCGTACTCGAAGGTGATTCTTCGGCCTGTTTTGCGGAAATAATTGCGACAGGCCTCCAGGACCTCCCGGATGGAATATCGGTTGGCGATGGGCATCAATTTCTTTCTTTTCTCATCATTGGGGGCATGGAGGGACAGAGCCAGGGTAATGGACAGATCCTCCTCCGCCAGCCGGTACATCTCCGGCACCAGGCCGCAGGTGGATACGGTAATATTCCGCTGACTGATCCCCAGACCTGCCGGGGAAGTGATCAGACGCAGGAAACGAATCAGCTGGTCATAATTATCCAGGGGTTCTCCCGTCCCCATGACCACTACGTTGGAAACCCGCTGATGCGTCAGTCTCTGGATCTCATAGACTTGCTCCAGCATTTCCGAAGCTCTCAGGGAACGAACCCGGCCTCCTATGGTGGAGGCACAGAAGCGGCAGCCCATGCGGCAGCCCACCTGGGAGGAGATGCAGACGGAATTCCCGTGATGATATTGCATCCAGACGCTCTCAATCACATTTCCATCCTCCAGGGCAAAGAGATACTTGCGGGTACCGTCTATCTTAGATTCCCGCATGTCTATCCCTCGCAAAAGGGTGAGGGGATAGGCTTCCTCCAGCCTTTGACGCAGCGGCTTGGACAGGTTGGTCATCTGCTCATAGGATTCCACCCGCTTCTCATGGAGCCAGGAAAAAATCTGCTTTCCCCGGAAAGCCTTATCCTCCATGGACCTCATAAGGTCCTGGAGCTCCTCCAGGTACAGGCTCTTAATATCTAATCGGTCCTGCTGTATTTTGTCATCTGTCACAAAATCACTCCTTTTTCACCAGGCGGGCCAGAAAGAAGCCATCACAGGCCTGGATGCCCGGAAGCAGCTGCAGGTAGCCCTTCGGGGCGGTTCCTCCCTGAAGCTCCGGACACAGGTAGGGAACCAGGCTGTCCAGGCGGAAGGGGAAGCGGGACAGGAGCCATTGCACGTTGTCCAGATTCTCCTCCTGACTCAGGGTACAGGTGCTGTAAAGGAGGGTGCCCCCGGGCCGCACATAGGTCACCGCCTGGGTCAGGATCTCTCTTTGCAGCTCCACCAGCTCCTTTTGTTTATTGGGACTGGCCTTGTATTTGATATCCGGCTTCCTGCCTATGACCCCGTAACCGGTACAGGGAAGATCTGCCAGGACCCGGTCTGCCCATTCCCGGCGGTGGGGATCGTATTCCCGGGCATCGGCCACCCTGGCATGGATATTGGTCAGGCCGCAGCGTTCTATATTCTCTTCGATCTGCTCTACCTTATAAGAAGTAAGATCCCGGGCCTCCACCTGACCGGTGACTCCCGCCTTGTCCGCTGCCAGCAGGCTCTTGCCCCCGGGAGCGGCACACAGATCCAGTATCCGATCTCCGGGACGGATACCTGCCGCCTCCACGGCCAGCATAGAACTGACATCCTGCACCTGGATCCAACCTTTGGCAAAGGCTTCCAGACCCGCCAGGGAATCGTATCCGGATAATTCGTAGGCATATTCCAGATAGGGAGACCTCCTAAGGCTTACTCCCTGACTTCTGAGACTTTCCAAAGTCTCCTCCAGACCCGGGAAACCCCCGGAAGAGCTGCCCCTGGGGCGAATCCGCACCATCAGGGGAGAGGGCTTCAGGAAGGCCTGACAGATGGCCTCTGTCGTCTGGAAGCCATATTGCTTCAGCCATTGTTCCGCCAGCCAGGCTGGCACGGAGTAAGTTACAGACAGGTAAGGGATCCGGTCTTCTTTTGGGGGAAAGGCAAGCTCTCCCATCTGACGGCCTGCAGTTCGCAGCAGGCCATTGACAAAGCCCTTGAGGGGAGAAAAGCCCTTTTTCTGTGCCAGTTTCACCGCCTCATTGACCGCAGCCGAATCCGGCACGGCATCCATATATTTCATCTGATAGATTGCCATGCGCAGGATCTCCCGCACTACCGGCTTCATTTTCCCGGTGGGAACCTTGGAAAAGGAATCCAGAATATAGTCCAGCTGCATGCGGTATTCCAGGGTGCCCTGGCACAGGCGGGTAAAAAAAGCCCGATCCTGGCGGGGCAGATATTGGTATTTTTCCAGGACATCACGAATGACCCGGTGGCTCTGCCGGCCCTCTTTTTCTATCTCCAGAAGGGTCTCCAGGGCCAACAGGCGCATATTGGTTACATCAGTCATTGTATCTCTCCTTGCCGACAGGCCTAAGGTCAGTCGTTACGCCTCTTGGCCAGCAAAAGCAGGCGCAGCAGCTGAAGCAAAGAGGCGGCCACTGCTGCCACATAGGTCATGGCAGCTGCCTGCAGTACCTTACGGGCTCCGGGAAGCTCCTGCTGCCCCAGGATACCCGTCTGTTCCAGAGCTTGCATGGCTCGACGGGAAGCGTTGAATTCCACCGGCAGGGTCACAAGCTGGAAGGCAAGAGCTGCGCAGAAGAGGATGATTCCCAGGGTCAGGAGGGGCTTAGCGGACAGGATCAGACCCAACACAAAGAGGGGCCAGGCCAGCTGGGAACCGATATTGGCCACCGGAACCAGGGAGCTGCGCAGGGACAGGGGACTGTAGTCCCTGGCATCCTGAATGGCATGACCGCATTCATGGGCCGCCACGCCTACGGCCGCCAGAGAGGCAGAACCATAGATGGAATCCGACAGCTTAATGACCTTGGTTCTGGGGTCATAATGATCCGTCAGATTCCCGCTGACCCTTTCCACCCGAACATTGTAGATACCTGCACTGTGCAGGATGGACTCTGCCGTCTGGGCTCCCGTCATCCCCCTCATGCTCCGGATCTTGCTAAAGCGCTGAAAGGTCCCATTCATGTTGGCCTGGACAGCCAAAGACAGCAAGAAGGCCACAAGGACCAGGATATAGGTCCAGTCAAAGCCCCAATAATATCCCATATTCATAGCAATTCCTCCTATTCTCCCAGGAGGCTTCCCTTCTCCAGGGCATAGCCCCGCAGGAAGGCCTCCGCCTCCATCCGTTTCTTTCCTTCCAGCTGCAGCTCCAGGATCCGCAGGGAGCCCCGTCCGGTCTGCACCACCAGACCCTCCCTGCCCGCCGACAGGATCTCTCCCGGCTTATGGCCAGTGTCTGCCTGCTGATCAGGAGGCAGGGCTGCCTTCCATATTTTCAGGGTTTTGCCCTGCCAGTGGGTATAGGCGCTGGGCCAGGGGTTCAGGCCTCGAATCAGCCTTTCCAGGCTTAAGGCATCCCGGGTCCAGTCGATCCGGCCATCTTCCTTTTGGATCATACGGGCATAGTCGGTGGGGCTCTCCGCCGGCTGCTTGCAAGGCTGGATCTTACCTGCCTCCAAATCTGCCAGGGTCTTCACCAGCTGGTCTGCCCCTGCCTGGCTCAGCTTGGCAAAGAGGCTGCCGCCGGTCTCATCCTCAGCCAGGGGCACCTCCACCGTAGATAGCATATCCCCGGTATCCAACCCCTGATCCATCCGCATAATGGTCACACCGGAGACCTTTTCCCCTTCTATGACTGCCCACTGGATGGGGGCTGCTCCCCTATATTTGGGCAAAAGAGAGGCATGTACATTGATACAGCCATACTTAGGTAATTCCAGAACAGCCTGGGGGATGATCTGGCCAAAGGCCACCACCACGATGGCATCCGGCTTTACCTGCTTTAGGTCCTCCAGAAAGGCGGGATCCCGCACCTTCCTGGGCTGCCAGACAGGCAGACCGTGAGCCAGGGCTGCATCCTTCACCGGCGTGGTCTGCAGGCTATGCCCCCTGCCCTTGGGCTTGTCAGGCTGAGTCACTACGGCAGCCACTTCATGGCCTGCGGCAAGCAGAGTTTCCAAGGCTCCCACGGAAAAATCCGGTGTTCCCATAAATACTATTTTCATGAATCCTCATCCTCTCCAGGGGCTGTATTGTCCCGCAAACCGCCAATGACATGGCTGGTATACATGATTCCTTCCAAATGATCACATTCGTGGCAGATAGCGCGAGCCAGGAGGCCCTCCGCCTCCAGCTCAAAGGGCTCCATCTCCAGGTTCAAGGCCCGTACCTTGACAAAATTGGGCCGGGTCACCGTGCCGCACTTGCCCGGCAGGCTCAGACAGCCCTCATCCCCGGTCTGCTCTCCGGAGGTCTCCAGAATCTCCGGATTGATGAGAACATGGGGATTCTCCCCATCTGTATCGATGACAACAATTCTCTTGAGAATACCCACCTGGGGGGCTGCCAGACCTACTCCACAAGCCTCATACATGGTCTCAAACATATCCTCCACCAGATCCCGGATCCGAGGGGTCACCGCCGTCACCGGGCGGCAGACCTTTCCCAAGACCTTATCTCCTGCAATTCGTATTGTTCTTAAAGCCATTTTTTCCGCTCCTTAATTAAACGTCCATGGCGGCTGACGCCGCCACCACCACAACTGAAAGCCAGCTTGCCCATCTGTGCATCCGCCGTCCGGGGCTTTTAGAGTAAATCATATTGGATCTGTATGGGGTCAAAGCCCCGGTTGATCTCTATATAGCGTTCCAGCTGTGTCCGAATCCCTACCAATTCCTCCGGACGGGAAGCCTTTATATAGAGAACCTGCCGATAGGAATCCTGTATCCTGGCTATGGTCTCCGGAGCCGGTCCGATCAGCTGCATCTTTTGGCTTCCCTGACACCGGAGCAGGTACCTGCGGATGAATTCCATAGCCTGGGTCAGGGCTTCCTCCTCCCGGCCGGAACCGTGGACAGCCAGCAGATTGGCCACCGGGGGATAGCCCAGGATCTGTCGGTGGCTGATCTCCTCCCGGTAGAAGCTGTCATAATCCTGGTTCAGGGCTGTCCGAATGCTGTAATGATCCGGATGATAGGTCTGGATCAGGGCTTCCCCCGCCAGCCGTCCCCGGCCAGCCCGGCCAGATGCCTGGACCAGGAGCTGATAGGTTCTCTCTGCCGCCCGATAATCACTGGCATAGAGAGAGACATCCGCCGCCAGCACTCCCACCAGGGTCACCCGGGGGAAATCATGCCCCTTGACGATCATCTGGGTGCCAATCAGCACATCCGCCTGACCGCCGGAAAAACTGCGGAGGATCTGCTCATGGCCTTCCTTACCCTTGGTGGTATCTGCATCCATCCGCAGGATTCTGGCTTGGGGAAACATCTTTCTTACCACCTGCTCCACCTGCTGGGTTCCGGCCCGAAAGCCTCCCACATAGGGAGAACCGCATTCCGGACAGTTCTGGATCTGGTCACGTTCAAAGCCGCAATAGTGGCAAACCAGCCGCCCTCCCCTGTGATAGGTAAGGGAAACGTCGCAATGGGGACATTTTACCACATATCCGCAGGAGCGACAAGAGACAAAGCCCGCATAGCCCCGTCGATTCAGAAAAAGCATGGTCTGTTCCCCTGCCTCCAAGCGGTTCTGCATGGCCTCCTGGAGCCTGCGGCTAAACATGGTGCGATTCCCGGCCTTCAGCTCCTCCCTCATATCCAGGGCAGTTACCTGGGGCAGTTCTGCCCCACCATAACGCCCCTCCAGGCGGAAAAGGGCATATTCTCCCTTTTTGCAGCACCAAAAGGCATCCACAGAAGGGGTAGCGGATCCCATCAGCAGATGAGCCCCCTCCAGCCTTGCCCGTTCCGCTGCCGTCTCCCTGGCATGATATCTGGGGGTCACCTCGCTTCGGTAGGAGGTCTCATGTTCCTCATCGATCACAATCAGCTTGAGGTTGGGAAAGGGGGTAAACAAAGCAGAGCGAGGTCCAATCACAATCTGGACCTCACCCCGGCGGGCTCTTTCGAACTGGTCATAGCGCTCCCCGGGAGTCAGGCGGGAGTGCAGCAAAGTCACCTGGCTGCCGAAGCAGCGGCGAAAGCGCTGCACCGTCTGCCAGGTCAGGGCAATCTCCGGAATCAGGACAATGGCCTGGCCTCCTTCCCCCAGGGTTCGCCGGATCAGTTCCATATAGACCATGGTCTTCCCACTGCCTGTGACCCCCCGGATCAGGCAGGGGCGGCCTGCGCCGGCATCCCATTCCCGGCAAATCCCTTCCACTACCTCCTCCTGGGCCAGGTTCAGAAAGCTTTCCTCCCCTTCCTTCCCCTGGTCTCCCTGTTTTTCCTCCTCTTCCCAGAGGCCAGGATTGCGGTAGACCCTTTCCTGATCTACCCGAAGAATCCCCTGATCCTCCATCGCCTTCAGGGTATCCCCGGTAATTTTCAATTCCCTTCGCACATAGGAAGCCTCCAGCTCCTGCTCCTGCAGCAGAGCCTCCAAAAGCCTTATCCTGGCCTTTGAGTGGCGGCGGCGAAACTCCTCCAGCCAGGCCCTGGCTTCGGCTTCCCCTATCTTCAGACCTATTTTCTTCCTTATCTTGGCCTTTTTCTTTTCCTTTACCGGAAGCACCGTCTTCAGGGCCTGGATCATGGTAGAACCGTAGGTTTTGCGAATCCAGGCAGCCAGGGCAATGAGTCTGGCCTCCACTGTAGTGCTTCCCGGGAGGATTTCCACAATCTCCTTGGTTTTGGCCGGATCGTATTTGGCCTGGCTGCCCCTCCCGATCACGTACCCCTCTACCTGGCGATTCCCTCCGCCAAAGGGAACCAGCACCCTGGTTCCCTCACAGATCTGACCCTGCAATTTGGGGGGGATTCGATATTGAAAGGCTTTGTCCAGCTTTTCCTGGCTGATATCCACGATCACATCCGCATATTCGTCCTTCATTGCTCCATCCCTGGCTTTCCTTGACTGTGGCGGCATCAGCTGGCTTTCCTGCCTGGCGGCGGTCCCAAGGCTAGACGGCCTGGTCCTGCCGGATCAGTCTCCTCACCGCCTCCACTGCCAACCCAACTGCCCTGTCGGTATCATGAACCACCGGATTGTCCAGACCCAGCTTCTCCCTCTCCTGATTGGCCATGACCAGGTAACAGGCTCCTACCCTTACCCTTAGCTTGGCTGCCACAATATAGAGGGCTGCCGTCTCCATTTCCGAGGCCAGACAGCCCAGCCTCTTCCAGGCTTCCCATTTATGCATCAGCTCATAGCTGACCGGCATCTTCTCCGGTTCATGCTGGCCAAAAAAGGCGTCCTTACTCTGGACCACCCCCACATGGAAGGGAAGCTTCTCCTCCCTGGCCGTCATCACCAGGGCATTGGTTACATCCAAATGAGCCAGGGCCGGAAATTCGATGGGGGCATATTCCCGACTGGTTCCTTCCATGCGAATAGCTCCGGTAGCTATCACCAGGTCTCCGCTTTTTACCTCCGGCTGCATGCCCCCACAGGTGCCGATTCGAAGAAAGGTATCCCCTCCGCACCGATATAACTCCTCCATGGCAATGGAGGCGGAAGGTCCGCCGATTCCGGTAGAGGTCACACTGACCTTGACTCCCTCCAGACTGCCGGTATAGGTCACATATTCCCGGCTGTCTGCCACAAAATGCGCATCCTCCAGGTATTGGGCAATCTTCTTGCAGCGCTTGGGATCACCGGGCAGGATCACATACCGTCCCACATCTCCTACCCCCACCTGGGTATGATATTGTTTCTCATTCTCCGAATAATTCTTCATCATCCACCCCCCTTCTCCGGGTATAGCCCCGGGAAACATCCCTTCTGTCTCCTACCTACTATATATGGGGCAGCCCTCCCTGTCAATACTGGGGGAACAGGCCCCCCGCCTTTACTGGTGATTTACAAAAAATAGGTTAGCATATTGACAGACATTCTGCCCTATGCTAACATATTTTTGTCCGGTGAAAGCTCTTAAATTCCCAGGGAAGATTGGAGACGGAGGACACTCTGGAAAATCCCACAGAAGTGGGTGCCGAAGGTGCAAGGTTCCTAAGGAGCTGAATCTCTCAGGCAAACAGACAGAGCCCTTACAGCCTTTCCCCCCGAAGATGGGAGGGTCTTCCTGCCTGTTCTTTTTCAGAATGACCGTTAGGGTCATTTTTTTTGTGTAGACTGCTCAGGCAGTCAGAAGAGATGAAGGAGGAAAAGAACATGACACTACTCTCTATTGTACAGACCATTAATGCCTATCTGTCAGACTACATTCTAATCTTTCTGCTGATCGCGGTAGGTGTCTGGTATTCGGTACATACCAAATTCGTCCAGGTACGGTGTTTCGGCCAGGGAATGCGGCTGGTATTCGGCAACTTCTCCCTCAAGGGAGGCAAGCAGTCCCATGGCATGACCTCGTTCCAGGCTCTGGCCACTGCCATTGCCGCCCAGGTTGGTACCGGCAATATTGTGGGTGCTTCCGGCGCCATTCTAACCGGAGGTCCCGGTGCCATCTTCTGGATGTGGATTATTGCATTTCTGGGTATGTCCACCATCTATGCTGAGGCGACCCTGGCCATCCTGACCCGCCAGAAGAATGAGAAGGGGGACATCAAGGGAGGACCTGTCTACTACATCCACAAGGCATTTACCGGGGGCTTCGGCCGCTTCCTGGCGGTTTTCTTCGCCATTGCCATTACCCTGGCTCTGGGCTTCTTCGGCTGCATGGTACAGTCCAATTCCATCGGCTCTACCTTCCAGAACGCCTTTGGCATTCCCTCCTGGATCGTGGGAATTATTCTGGTTATCATCTGCGCCGTCATCTTCCTGGGGGGTGTCAGCCGGCTGGCCTCCGTCACAGAGAAGCTGGTACCTGTCATGGCAGCCCTCTTCCTGATGGGCGGTTTGTTTGTTTTGATTTGTCGGATCCAATACATCCCTGACACCTTTGCCATGATTTTCCGTTACGCCTTCCAGCCCCAGGCCATCATCGGCGGCGGCTTTGGCGCTGCCATTAAGATTGCCATTTCTCAGGGTGCCAAGCGAGGCCTTTTCTCCAACGAGGCTGGTATGGGCTCCACCCCCCATGCCCATGCTCTGGCCAATGTCAAGCATCCCCATGAGCAGGGCTGCGTAGCCATGATCGGCGTCTTTATCGATACCTTTGTGGTTCTGACCCTCAATGCCCTGGTGATTATCTCCACCCTCTATACCCCAGGTGGTCTTCTGGAAAATGGTTATACCGGTGCCATCACGGAGACCCTGGGCAAGGCCAACCTGGCTCAAACCGCCTTCGGCAGTGTCATGGGCAGTCAGGTGGGATCTGCTTTCGTTGCCATCGCCCTGTTTTTCTTTGCCTTCTCCACCATTCTGGGCTGGAATCTCTTCGGCAAGGTAAACGTGGAATACCTCTTCAAGGGAAAAGCCACCACCCTCTATATGATCATTGCCCTGGTATTTATTTTCCTGGGAACTCTGGCCTCCAACGACCTGGTATGGGAGCTGTCGGATATGTTCAACAATCTCATGGTGATCCCCAACGTACTGGCCCTCTTTGCCTTGACCCGCATGGTAACCAAGAGCGTGTTCAGCATAGACAAGGACAGGAAAAAATAATGGTCCTCAGTCCGTAGAGACAGTTGCGGCAAAGAGCCTGCGGAAAAGGGCGCGGGCGATAGGACCTGCGAGAAAGAGCTGCAGGGGCAGAGCCATGGCAAAGTTTTTGCAATAGGTCACCAGGTAATTGGGAAGCCACTGGCCGGTAAAGCCATAAGCATGATACAGGCCAAGAATACTGGCCAGGGCTACCTGACAGACCACCGTAAAGACCTGGATGGCAAAGATAATGGCAATGGGCCGATCTCCTGGCTTCACAACCCGAAAGGCCAAATGCTTAGCCACAGGGCTGGATAGGAAGTAGGCGCATAAGAAAATAATGACATACTCCATCCACATTCCCTGCAAGGCTATGAGGAAGGTTCGATTGGTGAAGCTGTCCATAGCCAGCACCGTATTATAGAGGGTCATAAAATAGACCATGATCCAAGCGGTGATGGCAGTAAAGATAAGGGATTGCAATTTTGTCTTTGGCATAGAAAACCTCCTGTGTGCAAACAAAAAATGCCCCCTCGCCGTCCGACAGTGGCAAGGTGACATTTATTGTCTGAAAAATGGTGATATAGAAGCTTTGGGGCTGTTCGCACAGCCTCCGCAATAAATGACAGCCCTGCAAGCATACAAGGCCTGCAGGGCTGTCATTCTGATTATAGGCATTTGCGGGAACAAAGTCAAGACTGATTTTTGTCTTCCGGATCTCCTAACCTGTCTGAGTTGGGATCCTCTTTGCCTTTGGCTCTGCCCTTCCTGTCCTTCTTTCTTCGCCAGCTTCTCACAATCGCCAGGGCAATCAGTCCCAGGACCGCCAGCAGGATCCACAGGGGAAGAAGCCCCAGGAAGCCCAGAGCAAAGGCCTGCATCCCCTTTCCGAAGTTGTAGAAGCCGGAGGAAATATGCTCTTTGACCTGACTGCCGAAGCTGTCATTTTCCACAGTCTTCTCCCTCTCCACCTCCCGAAGGGTCACATAGATGGTACTATAATCAATCTCATTGTCGTAGACCCGCAGCTGGGACTCGTAATTCTCCAGCTGATACCGAATATCGGTCAATCTCTCCTGGATCGCCAACAGGGTTTCCAGATCCCCTGACTGGGAGAGCATCTCCATCAGGGTCTCCTGCTCCGTCTTCAGGGCGGCAATATGGCTCTGGGTATCCGTATAATTCAGGGTAACATCCTCCACATTCTCCGAATACTCCGTCACAGTGCCTTCCTGTTTCAGGGCTGACGTAAAGTCATCCAAGCCCTGGGTGGGAATGCGGAGGGTATAGCTGGCATAACGGGCTCTGGAGGAATCTGCGGAACCGCTGATGTTGGAATTCTCCACATAGCCGCCGACACTCTTCACCTGAGTCTGGATCCATTCCGTTAAGGTATCAAACTTCCTGGTTTCCAGGGTCAGATATTGGTAGCGAATCAGCTTGCGGCTGCTGTCCTGAGCCTGCAGATCCGAAGAAGAGCCCAGACTATCCGAACCTGCAGAGGCCTTCTCTGGGCTCGCATCCTCCGACTTTGTCTCATAGGAGGGCTCGTCCATCTCGGCATAATCCGCGTCATAGGCACTGTAGCCTGCCTCTGAGGTATATGCCTGCGTATCAGCCTGGGAACCCTGACTCTTTGCTCCGCAGCCTGTCGCCAGAAGCCCCGCCAGTAAAGCGGCCAGACCGGCTGCCAGAACCTGCCCTTTTCTCACCCTTCTCATAAGCATCACCATCCCTTCCCAGCTCTTCTCCTACGAGCTTTCAAACTACTCCTCTGTTCTCCTGCAAGCCTTGGGAATACTCTTTGCTTTTCTTTCTTTTATTATACGGGTTCACCGCCACCTTGTAAAGCCCAAAGGCCCCCCCAAGGAGGCTGGCGCCGTCACCGGAAAAAGACGCTTCCTCCATACCACGGGGCCCCCCAGGCCCACGAAAAAACCCACAGGAAATCTCTTCCCTGTGGGTTCTCTTATGTGGTGGTGACAGTGTCAGCCGCCCTGGAGGTCTCAGCTGAAATTACTTCAGGGTAACCTTAGCTCCCTCAGCCTCCAGCTTGGTCTTCAGCTCGTCAGCCTCTGCCTTGGCAGCTGCTTCCTTGATTACCTTGGGAGCGCTGTCAACCAGCTCTTTGGCTTCCTTCAGGCCCAGACCGGTAGCCTCACGAACTACCTTGATGACCTTAACCTTGTTGGGGCCAACTTCGGTCAGCTCAACATCGAATTCAGTCTTCTCTTCCTCAGCCTCAGCCTCGCCGGCTCCTACTGCTGCAACTACAACACCAGCTGCTGCGGATACGCCGAACTCTTCCTCACAAGCCTTTACCAGGTCGTTCAGCTCTAATACAGATAACTCTTTAATCGCTTCGATAAACTCTGCGGTGGTCAACTTTGCCATTGTTAGTTCCTCCATCTTCTCTATTATCGTATGATTCCTCTGAATCTCTCAGGCCACTGACTTATTCTGCAGCAGCTGTCTCACCCTGGGCTTCTGCGATCTGCTTAAGCACACGGGCAAAGTTCGCAATGGGCGACTGGATGCTTCCCAGCAACTTGCCCAGCAATTCGTCTCTGGACGGCACGGCTGCCAGAGCCTGAACCCCTGCTGCATCATAATAGTTGCCCTCTACCACACCGGCAACCAGCTCCAGCTTGGGATTCTTCTTCGCAAATGTAGCCAGGACTCTGGCCGGAGCAGTTGCATCTTCCTTGGAAACCGCCAACGCGTTGGTTCCTTCCAGATGTTTGCAAAGCTCTTCGCAGGCGGTACCCTGGAATGCGAAGTTCATCATTGTGTTCTTGTAGACCTTGTAAATGATCCCATTCTCTCTCAGAGTCTTACGCAGCTCTGTATCCTGGGCAACAGTCAATCCGCTGTAATTAACCAGAACAACGGAATCTGCGTCAGCAACTACGTTAGAGATCTCTTCCACGATGGGCTTTTTCAATTCTACTTTTGCCATGAAACGGTGCACCTCCTTATCGTATTCGCGTACACACCATGCAAAAGGCGGATGCAGAAACCGGCCTCTTCCGAGCGCCCCTGATCCCTTTTTGCAGCAAAGAAATCCCGTCCAGCCGAAGCTGGACGGGACAGACTATTCTTGTGATAAGAATCTTCATCCTCGGCAGGCGGTTGTTCCTTACGCCCCGGGGGGCACCTGCTGTCTTCGGCGTGATACAGGCTTTATCATACCATCCCGTCCAAGACTTGTCAATCCCTTTTCGCAGCCTTTTCAAATTCTTCCTGAATCTCCCGGGAGGGCTCCTTGGTGGCCAGAGAGACTACCACGATAACGATACAGGAGATGACAAAGGCCGGGAAGAGCTCATAGATCGACCAGAGACCACCCAGGGGGCTCAGCAGGAGCTTCCATACGAAGACCATGACGCCTCCGGCCACCATACCTGCAATGGCTCCAGGCCGATTGGTTCTCTTCCAGAAGAGGGAGAAAAGCATAATGGGGCCAAAGGTGGCTCCGAAGCCGGACCAGGCAAAGGATACGATGGTGAAGATGACACTGTTCTCGTTCCAGGCGATAATCATGCCCAGGAGGGCCACCAGAAGAAGCATAATCCGAGACCAGCTCATCACCTTGCGGTCGTCAGCCTTGCCTCTTTTCAGAATTCCTTCATAGATATTCTTGGAAAAAGCGGAGGAAGCAATCAGGAGGTAGGAATCGGAGGAGCTGATGGTGGCTGCCAGGATTCCTGCCATAATAATTCCTGCCAATACAGCCGGCAGAAGAGCCTGTGAAACCACTACAAAGACATTCTCCGCTCCGCTGGCCGTAGCCAAAGTAGACTCAACAGGGAAGAGAGCCCGGCCGATAATACCGATGGAAACGGCCGCCACCAGGGCAATGAACACCCATACGGTGGCGATGCGGCGGGATCGCTTCAGCTCGCTTTCCTTACGGATGGCCATAAAGCGCAGCAGCACCTGTGGCATTCCAAAATATCCCAGACCCCAGGACAGGGTGGAGACAATGGTCAGGAGGCCATATTTCCCGGCCTCCCCAAACAAGGGAAGCCCATTGGCAGCCTGCTGCACTCCCTCGGCATCCACCACCGGTGTGGCAGTTGCCGTAAGGGACAAATAACCCGGTATCTTGGCAGCATTGTCCAACACCACATCAATTCCCCCGGCTGCTGCGGTACCCATGACCAAAATAGTAACCAGGGCGATAATCATAACCACCGCCTGCATGAAATCTGAAGCGCTCTCTGCCAAAAATCCACCGATAAAGGTATAGATTACCACGAAGATAGCCCCCGCAATCATCATAGAATGGTAGGAAAGACCAAAGAGGGTGGAGAAGAGCTTGCCGCAGGTCACAAAGCAGCTGGCCGCATAGACGGTGAAAAAGACCAGGATAAAGATAGCAGCAATTCCCAGAATCACCTTTCTCTTCTCATGGAAGCGGTTGCTGAGAAAATCCGGTACTGTGATAGCATCTCCGGCAATGGCGGAATAACGGCGCAGACGCTTGGCCACCAGAAGCCAGTTTACATAAGTCCCCAGGCCCAGACCAATGGCGGTCCAGAGAGCGGAGGACAGGCCGCACCAATAGGCCACACCCGGCAGCCCCATCAAGAGCCAGCCGCTCATATCGGAAGCCTCCGCACTCATAGCTGCTACCCAGGGACCCAGGGAACGTCCCCCCAGGAAATAGTTTTCTGAGCTAGCCTGGGCTCGTTTGGCAAAATAAACTCCTATGCCGATAACCGCTGCCATGTAACCGATCATCGCCAGTAAAATCTTCAAGGTATCACCTGACATGGGATTCTCCCTTCCTTTATAAACGTCCATGGCGGCTAGCGCCGCCTCCACCACCTATGAAAGCCAGCTGCTTCGCACTGACGTGCTCTCGCAGCTGCCGCCCGTATCCGCAATCCGGACTATCGTCCTCCTGGTCGGGGCTTTCTGAAAGCCAGCTGCTCCGCGCTGCGCGCTCCCGCAGCTGCCGCCGGTATCAACAATCCGGGCTATCGCCCTACTTGTCGATACCGTCTTGCCCGTCCGATATCCACAAGCTGTGGTATGCGAGCATCCCACAGCTTGTGTCTGCCGTCCGGGGCTTTCA
>CAVLCU010000008.1:0-12669 GCA_963661545.1 Lachnospiraceae bacterium
TGGTTACAGTGTCAAAAGCCTGAGCCCACGACATGCTCGCATGTCGGTGGGGGAATGGCTTTATGACACGCCCCTCAATGAGGGTGAAGTGGGGCGAAGCCCCGCGAAAACCCGAATTGAGGAAGGATTGTGGGAGTGCGTAGCACGGAACAATCCGTGTAACCAAAGGTTTGGGTGTTTTGACACCCAAACCAATTTTAATAGGAGAAAGGTTGCCGCATAAGTGGCCATATAAAATCCCATAGGTGTCAGGCAGGAGGAATCTTGATGACATATATAATTGAATAGGCACGTAGGGAGAAGATACCGGTTTTGGGGAAGTGTGCGATGATATGAGCATGCCAAGAGCTGAACAACCTGAATTCAATGTCCATCGATGATTTCAGAGGAACATGTACCTGATGTGTCAAAGCAACAATGAGAACCAGCGTCAAGAAAAGGAGGAATTTCAGATGAAAAGGATGAGGAAGCTTTTGACCCTGACACTTGTTTTGGCTATGTTTTGCGGCTTGATGAGTGCAAACACGTTTGCAAGCGATACTGAACCAACGGTGACAGTTTATGTTACCACAGGTATGTTTACGCCGGGTGGGTACGACTTTGATGAAGGTGAGGCCATACTTCAGGAGTATGTTGGGGGAACCCCCACCAGTGCTAATTACTTCAGCACTACGCTTGGTAAGCAGGAAATCAAGATTTCCGATATTAATACTTACATTACCACTGCAAGAGCTTGCTATGAAGCACCATCGACTTTTACCGGAAATCCTAATGTCCTGGATGCTATCTATACTGCTTTGGTTATGCAAAACAGAACACCGTTTGGCGGGTGGGATATATATACAGCTCCAAATGGCGGTTATATTTCAGGGTTTGCTTCTGACGGTTATGCCTCGTATGATACTCCTGGCGAATATGAGGCAGCAGATGGTACAACATATGATGTCTATACGGGTACCGGTTGGCAGATTGCTTGCACACAGTCTGGAACTGTAACAGAATGCAGCACCTATGGAACAAATTATTCCCTGTTTGACGGGATGGTTATCGTGTTTGATCTGAGCGCTTATACGATATATTATCCGCAGAGTTGAATGAGTTGAAATTTAAGATTTTAATGGGGTGGATAAATCCACCCCAGCGTTTTGCTTTTTTACACATACCTTACGTAGCTTCAAAAGCAAGCGTTGCGAAATAGCTGACTTTTGTACGTGCGAAAGGCGGTGTCAGCCGCCATGGACTTTTACTTTGGAGGATGACTGATAAGATGAAATTATTAAGAATAAAGAGTAAACTATCTCTAGTTTTGGCTGTGTTAATGGTAGTTTCCTCGTTACCCGCAACCGTTATTGCTTCTGACACAGAATTTGAAAGTGAAGTGAATGTTGAGCAGAATAGCAACTACGATAATTATCTAAATGCTGACAGCGAGGATGATCTATCTACAGAAATAATAGTGGCAAGTGGAGTGTTCGGAGCGGATGGAGATAATCTGAGTTGGGAATTCAATAACAAAGGGGTATTGACAATTGGTGGCACCGGTGCAATGAACGCCTTTGCAAGCATGTCTGAGGTACCTTGGTACAGTGAATATAGCTCTGAGATCGTAGAAGTGGATATAGAGGAAGGCGTCACCAATATAGGGAGCAGAACGTTCCAGTACTATCCAGCATTGAAGAAGGTGACGTTATCAACAACTGTCAAAAGTATTGATTATTGGGCCTTCTATCAGTCAGCTGCTTTAACAGAGATCAACTTAAAGAATGTAGAGGAGGTTGGAGAAGCAGCCTTCTTCGAATGTACCGGATTGATGAATCTGGATTTGAGTGGAGCTGTCAACATAGGCAAAGGTGCATTCCTCAAATGTAGTGGTTTGTCTAATGTCATTGTAGGAGGGGAAAGTGAGACAGTTATAGGAGAAAAGGCATTTTCATCCTGTACTAATCTAACTACTGCTACACTTGGAAACGTAAGCAGCATAGGAGCTAATGCGTTCGAATATGCAGGGGTAACGAAAATAGATTTAAGTAGTGTAAAGGTGATAGAAAAGAATGCTTTTCTGAATGCGAATGCCTTGACATCCGTAACATTGGGAAAAGATCTGATCAGCATAGGAAATACAGCTTTTAAAGGATCAGGTTTGGAAGAGGTGACAGTACCTGGCAGTGTAACGACACTGGGGAACCAGGCCTTTATGAATTGCACGAGCCTGAAAAAGGCGGAGATATGTGCGAATATAACAGTATTATCAGCAGGCTTATTTAACGGATGTACCGCACTTTCAGAGGTGACCCTGCCATCAGGGCTGACGGAAATCAAAGGAGCCGTATTTACGAACTGTGGAATGTTGAAAGAAATCACTCTTCCGGAAACGGTGACTACTATAGCAAATAACGGCTTTAAAGGTTGTACTTCTTTAACTACGGTATATTTTAACGGAACCAGAACTGCTTGGGAGAGCATTACGATTGGCACCACCGGCAACGATTCTCTGTTAAATGCTACCCTGATCTGCAAGGATGATGGTGGAGAAGTTGATTTAAGCATGTTTCGATTTGTTGCATCCTCCCAAAATAAATTTACGGATGGAACGGTTTCTGTATCACCAATAAAGCAGGAAGATGGAACATACTGGCTATATGTGCCTTTGTGTTCTGTTTATACAGCAGGCAAGTCTATTTCCATTAATGCCCCGGACGATTTTACAGACGAATTTAAAGTGGAATACAATGCTTATGAAAACAATCAATGGACAAAAACACCTGTTTTAACAACAGTAACATCGCAAGATGGTATGGTTACTCTTAATGATCATTTTGTGTATGGTCAACCTAAGGTATATTGTTCTGATCTGACAATTGATATCGGTGAAGAGCAGTATGTAATTCAGTTAAAGCCTTACGCTGAAATAGGAAATATTTCAGTGCAAAACAGTGGGAATTATGAATATCCGGTCATTCAAAATAGTGATGGTAGTTATTCAACCAGCATCCAACGTGGAGATACCGTGACTGTCAGCGTTGCTGCGGGAATAGCTGGTGGAAATCTCAGATATTCATTCTTCGTTGATGATGAAGAAACCAATTCCATTCAGTATACACCCGGTGATGAAAAGGAGAAGATTTTTACTATAAGGAGTGCTCCTCGGAGTAGTAGTATGGGCTTCGAAGAGATTTCGTTTGTTCTGAATATTTCCATAACGGAGGAATCCCATGTTCCTCGCTTGCTTAATTATAGTATTTCGTCACAATCGTATAATTTGGTGGCGTCACAAGGAGCTGATTATGCGGTGGTTCTGCAGACGGAAAACACAGACGATAATACGATTTATACCTGGAAACTCAATCAAGCTGTTGTTGAGGGAAACTCTGGAAAAATATTAGCAGTTGATACAAGCATTCCGAAAAAACAATCTTTTTCCTGTACAATTACAAATATTGTTGATGGGGTTGAATATTCCATTACAAGCGGTACGATTCAGGTTTGGATACAACCAGAAAACGGCATTGAGGCACCAACTATTAGTAGCCAGCCAGAGTCTGCGGAGTACACTGCAGGTTCGGATGCAGAACAGCTTTTTGTTGGAGTATCAGGAGATATCACAATAGGGAGTGGATATGCCTTGATTTATCAATGGTTTATGACCACGGATCCTGAAGATGCCAGCAAGGCTCAGCCTGCTTCTGAAATTCTTCGGCTGTATTATGGTGTACCATCTCTTTTACCGTCGACGACTTCTTCTGGAAGCATCTGGTACTTTTGTGAATTGTCTGCCGAATATACCTGTCTGTCTGAGGACGGTACTTATGCCACATATAAAAGTGAAAGTGTAAAAAGTGAACTTGCGGAAATACGAGTGACTGACCCATCCGTAGAATTGGATGGAAAAGGCACGGAGGAAGATCCATTACTGATCAAAAATTATGAGGATTTGATACTAGTTCGTGATAGTGTAGCGGCTGGAACGTCATATGAGGGCATGCATTTCAATCTAGTAAATGATATCAGTTTAGAGAAAGACTGGACCCCCATTGGCTGCACCGTAGACGGAACCAACAAGGTTTCAGCCGAGGGAAATCTTCATGCCTTCTGCGGAATTCTGGATGGCAATGGAAAAACAGTTACGGTATATCCCGGCGGCTTGCCTTTGTTCAATTACGTGAATGGAGCTACCATCAAGAATCTGAACATCTATGGCACCCAGATCAATGGCTATGGCTTGATCAATGAGATGCATGGGGTCGGGCTCTCCGGTACATCAGTTACGATTGACAATGTTCGGATCTTAAGCGGCACCAATATTCTCAAGTCCGGGCTGCTGGGGGGTGAGATTGACGGAACCGTGAACGGTTTTGCTGGTGTGAGTGCCGGATATGAGGCCAAAATCAGCAACTGTACCATTGAATCCGGTGTAACGATAGGTTATGACGGAAGCCAGACCTATATTGGTTCCTTTGCCGGCCGCTTCCAGGGCACGATGGAAAATTGCGTCAGCTATGCCACAGTAAAGGGTATATCCTATGTGGGAGGCATCATTGGCAGCCGTGACAATGCTATGGGGCTTTGCTCCGTCAAGGGATGTTCCTTCCTGGGCAGTGTCATTGCCAGCGGAACCCATGCAGGCGGTATCGTCGGCGGCGGTTATTCGAATTCCACTGCTCCCAATGGCATTAAGGTTAGCGTTCAGAACTGCAGTGTTTCCGGCAGTGTGACCGGCGCTGACAAGGTAGGCGGTATCCTGGGGGGAGACAGCTATGTTGCTCAGGCCTGGAACGAATACAGCTTTACCGGAAATAGCTTTAGCGGCACCGTGTCCGGTACCGGCACCAGCGTGGGAGCCATCATTGGCTATTACGACAGCCTTAACCGCCTGGATAACATCTCCGGCAATACCTATGCTGCCAACTGCGGTGCAAGCAAGGGGATTGGCTATGTGAAATATCTGGATACCAGCTATGAGAATCCTGCCACCATGGAGGGAACAGTCGCTTTCAATACAGAGAATGGAACCAGCGGCTGCCCGACAGTGACCGGCTGTTGGTGGAAGGCAGCTCATAACCGTACCGATGATCCCCTGGGTCAGGATGCAGCTGCCCTTTGTCAGGTGGAACGCTCCCTGGGAGACCTGAATGGCGATGGAGAGATCACCAACGCAGATGTAGCTGTGCTTTTGGCTATCGTTACAGCTGGCGGGGAGGAAGACTTAAGTGTTGCTGATCTGAATGGCGATGGTATGCTTACCAATGCAGACGTAGCCTGGCTTCTGCAGATGGTTACAGCCGCATAAGGCAAGAAAGCCTTACAGAATTTGATAAATCGGTTTACAATCCCTTTCGGGTATGGTATAGTAAACCGGTATGAAGTCAGCCGTGATTCAGAGGACGGACACTCCGACCGCTTCTTAATCACCGGTGGTTCTAATCTTTTTAAGGAGGCATCATTATGATCGCAAAAGAGAAAAAGCAGGCAATTATCCAGGAGTATGCAAGAACAGAGGGTGACACCGGTTCACCGGAGGTACAGGTAGCAATCCTGACCGCAAGGATCAAGGAGCTTACCGAGCATCTGAAGGAGAATCACAAGGATCATCATTCCAGACGGGGTCTTCTGAAGATGGTTGGTAAGAGACGTGGTCTTCTGGACTATCTGAAGAAGACAGATATCGAGAGATATCGTGCTCTGATTGAGAAGCTGGGCATCCGTAAATAATTGCTGGCCAACAGGGCGGATTGTCTCCGCCCTGTTCCCTTTATCAGGGGCATGAGTTATCGGTGAATCACCTGGCAGGAGTCTAATCCGAGACCACTGAAAGCTGCATTCGGACAGAGTGCCGTTTTCAGTTGTTTCGGGTCTCGTGTCAGGTGGAAAACAAGAAAAATCATTTTTTGCATTTTAAAGGAGAGACAGATGGAAGACAACAAGACATTTTCCACAGCATTGGTGAATGATTACAAGACCTTTACCATGGATCTGGCAGGGCGTAAGCTGGCAGTAGACATCGGCCGTGTGGGCAAACAGGCTAACGGCTGCGCATTTATGCATTATGGAGACACAACCCTACTCTGTACAGCAACAGCTTCCGGCAAGCCCAGAGAGGGAATTGATTTCTTTCCCCTCTCGGTAGAGTATGAAGAGAAGATGTATGCAGTAGGTAAGATTCCCGGAGGTTTTAATAAGAGAGAGGGGAAGGCCAGCGAGCATGCCACTTTGACCTCCCGGGTCATTGACCGTCCCATGCGCCCCCTTTTCCCCAAGGATTACAGGAATGATGTTACCCTGAACAATATGGTAATGTCAGTGGATCCCCAATGCAATCCGGAGGTGGTTGCCATGCTGGGTTCCGCTATTGCCACCTCTATCTCGGATATTCCCTTTGACGGCCCTTGTGCTGCCACCCAGATCGGTATGATTGACGGAGAGCTGATTGTCAATCCTACCTTGGATCAGAATGCGGTAACCGACCTGAAGCTGACCGTGGCTTCCACCAGAGATAAGGTGATTATGATCGAGGCCGGTGCCAATGAGATTCCGGAAGCTAAGATGATCGAGGCTATTTATCTGGCCCATGATGTGAATAAGGAGATCATTGCCTTTATCGATACCATCGTAGCAGAGTGCGGAAAACCCAAGCATTCCTATGAAAGCTGTGCCATTCCGGAGGAGCTTTTTGCGGCAATCAAGGAGATCGTGCCCCCCGCTGAGATGGAGGAAGCCGTATTTACCGATGAGAAGCAGGTCAGAGAGGAAAATATCCGCCTAATCACCGAGAGGCTGGAGGAAGCCTTCGCTGAGAAGGAGGATTGGCTGGCTGTTTTAGGAGAGGCTGTTTATCAATATCAGAAGAAGACTGTGCGGAAGATGATCCTGAAGGATCACAAGCGTCCCGACGGACGTGCCATCCGCCAGATTCGTCCCCTGGCTGCAGAGATTGATATTATCCCCAGAGTACATGGTTCTGCCATGTTTACCAGAGGACAGACCCAGATCTGTAACGTATGTACCTTGGCTCCCCTGTCGGAGGCGCAGAGACTGGATGGCCTGGATGAGCATGAGACAGGGAAGCGCTATATGCACCATTACAACTT
This sequence comes from Lachnospiraceae bacterium, assembly GCA_963661545.1. Taxonomy (GTDB): domain Bacteria; phylum Bacillota; class Clostridia; order Lachnospirales; family Lachnospiraceae; genus Scatomonas. The sequence continues at coordinate 7,086 of CAVLCU010000008.1, forward strand.
CCCCTCTTATTCGGTGGGTGAAACCAAGCCCTCCAGAGGACCGGGACGCCGGGAAATCGGACATGGAGCCCTGGCAGAGAGAGCCTTGCTTCCGGTGCTGCCCAGCGAGGAAGAATTCCCTTATGCCATCCGTACCGTATCTGAGACCTTTGAATCCAATGGCTCTACCTCTCAGGCCTCTGTCTGTGCCTCTTCTCTGTCCTTGATGGCGGCAGGCGTTCCCATTAAGAAACCAGTAGCCGGTATTTCCTGTGGTCTGGTAACCGGAGACAGCGATGAGGATTATCTGGTATTGACCGATATCCAGGGCTTGGAGGATTTCTTTGGAGATATGGACTTCAAGGTAGCCGGAACCCATGAGGGCATTACTGCCATTCAGATGGATATCAAGATCCATGGCCTGACCCGTCCCATCGTGGAGGAGGCCATTGCCAGATGCAAGGATGCCAGAGAGTATATTCTGACAGAGGTTCTGGAGAAGACCATCGCTGCACCCCGGGCAAGTGTCAGCGAATTGGCTCCCAAGATTATCCAGATCAAGATTGATCCGGAGAAGATCGGTGATGTGGTAGGACAGAGAGGAAAGACCATCAATGCCATCATTGATCTGACCGGGGTAAAGATTGATATTGATGACGATGGGGCAGTTTCCATCTGCGGTACCGACCAGGCCATGATGGACAAGGCGGTGGAGTACATCCGCATCATCACTACGGATTTTGAAGCAGGCCAGATCCTGGTGGGGAAGGTAGTCAGCATCAAGGAATTCGGTGCTTTCCTGGAGTTCGCTCCCGGCAAGGAAGGACTGGTACATATTTCCAAGATCGCTAAGCAGCGAATCAACCACGTGGAGGATGTGCTGACCCTGGGGGATATGGTAAAGGTAATCTGCATGGGCAAGGACAAGATGGGACGCTTAAGCTTCAGCATCAAGGACCTTCCCAGGGAAGAGCAGTAAAAACGAGGATAGATAGGGATTCTGGGGAATCCCAGGGGAGCCGTCTGCCGCTTCGGGCGCTGGGCGGCTCCTTCTTTCTATAGGCAAAGGAGTGCGCGAATGCGGTACCACAATATCACCAAAGATGATATGCTAAACGGCGATGGCCTGCGGGTCGTGCTTTGGCTTGCCGGATGCTCTCACCATTGCAAAGGATGTCAAAACCCTGTGACCTGGGATCCGGAAGGGGGCATTCCCTTTGACGACCAGGCCAGATGGGAACTGGAGGAACAGCTGGGAAAGGATTATATCGACGGAATCACCTTTTCCGGTGGCGACCCCCTCTATGAGGGCAATCGGGAGGATGTGACAAGACTGGCCGGGGAGATCCGCAGGAAATATCCGGACAAGTCCATCTGGCTCTATACCGGTTACCGCTGGGAAGAGGTAAAGAATCTGGAGCTTATGAAATATGTGGATGTGGTGGTGGACGGCAGATTCATCCTGGAGGAGCGGGATGTGACCCTGGAGTGGAAGGGCAGTGCCAACCAAAGAGTGATTGACGTGCAAAAGACCAGACAGCTGGGGCAGATTGTCCTCCATGCCTGACATATTGGAAGACAGCAGGCAGGTATTTGGGTGAAAAAGGAAAGGGGAATAGTCATGGAAAGGATTAAAATACAGTATCTGGATGACTCCATTGAAAGACTTTGTTATATCGAGGGAAAATCAGACTGGATTGACCTGCGGGCGGCGCAGGATGTCTGCCTGAAGACAGGGGAATTCAAGTTGATTCCCTTGGGGGTTGCCATGCAGCTGCCTGCCGGTTACGAGGCTCATATCGTTCCCAGAAGCAGCACCTTCAAGAATTTTGGTATCATTCAGGTGAATCATATGGGGGTGATCGATGAGAGCTATTGTGGGCCGGAGGATTGGTGGTATATGCCGGTCTATGCCCTGCGGGATACCACCATCCACAAGAATGATCGGATCTGCCAATTCCGGCTGATGAGACACCAGCCGGAAATCGTATTTGAAGAGGGTCAGCTGCAGGGAGCCAACCGAGGCGGCTTTGGCAGTACCGGCGTGCGATAAGGGGAGTTTATTTCTTCTCTTCCATAGCCCGGAACTGCGCCTCATCCAGAACCTCATCAAAGGCATCCGCAGCCATCTCATATTCCTCATCGGATTCGATATTTTCCAGATTGGGATTGCCATGCTCGTCCTCGTAATAACGGTAGAGATAGACCTCTCCGTCACTGTTCTGGCCATTCTCATCCAGGGGCAGGAGGGCAATATAGTGCTTGTCCCCGGCAGGGAAAATGTTAACGACAGCACAGGTGACATCCGTATCGTCGTTGAGGGTCAGGGTCACCGTGGGATGACTTAGATCCACATTGCCGCCGCCGCAGGAGCCGCCACAGGAACTGCAGTCGCTGCAGTCGCCGCAAGAGATGCTGGTATTGGATTCTTCTATCATAGATTATCATTCTCTCCTTCCAGATGCTATGTTGGTATCATTTTACCAGATGAAAGTTGGAAATACAAGAATACTTTGTGGGAAAATAAGGTTTGAAATTGTCGCTTTTGGGTGTATAATAAGTGAAGTTTGAGACTCGTGTCTTGCTTGGTCGGGACGGAATATAGGAGGATGAGGATTATGCAGAAAAAAGACATTGACTGGGGCAGTCTGGGATTTGCTTATATGCAGACGGATCAGCGCTATGTATCCAATTATAAGGATGGAGCATGGGATGATGGTATCATGACAGCGGATGCCACCGTTGCCATCAGCGAATGTGCAGGTGTTTTGCAATATTCTCAGTCCTGCTTTGAGGGCTTGAAGGCTTATACTACCCAGGACGGACGCCTGGTGACCTTCCGGCCGGACTTGAATGCGCAGCGCATGGAGGATTCCGCCCGGAGACTGCAGATGCCGGTATTTCCCCAGGAGAGATTCCTGGATGCGGTAGACCGGCTGGTAGCTGCCAATGCGGCTTATGTACCCCCTTATGGGTCCGGCGCTACCCTTTATATTCGCCCCTTTATGTTTGGCAGCAATCCGGTGATTGGTGTAAAGCCCGCGGATGAATACCAATTCCGTATGTTCTGTACCCCGGTGGGACCCTATTTCAAGGGCGGCGCCAAGCCTATTACCATTCGGGTCTGCGATTATGATCGGGCTGCCCCCCACGGGACAGGCCATATCAAGGCTGGCTTGAATTATGCCATGAGCCTCTATGCCATCACCGAAGCTCACGCAGAGGGATTCGACGAGAATATGTATCTGGATGCGGCTACCCGAACCAAGGTGGAGGAGACAGGGGGTGCCAACTTCCTCTTTGTGACCAGGGATAACAAGGTGGTGACACCTAAGTCCAATTCTATTCTTCCCTCCATTACCCGCCGTTCTCTGATGCAGGTGGCAAAGCAGTATCTGGGATTGGAAGTGGAAGAGCGAGAGGTCTTCTTCCAGGAGGTTGCGGATTTCGCAGAGTGCGGACTGTGCGGTACAGCTGCCGTGATATCTCCGGTAGGTAAGATCAATGACCATGGCAAGGAGATCTGCTTCCCCAGCGGCATGGAGAAGATGGGTCCCATTACCCAGAAGCTCTATGATACCCTGACAGGTATTCAGATGGGAAGGATTGAGGCTCCCCAGGGCTGGATTCGGGAAATTGCTGTGAGATAGGCACAGGTTTGAGGGTTTTGACACCCAAGCCGGGTTTTCAGGATCAGAAATGTGGCGCAGTTGCAGGAACTGCGCCCTTTTTGTCAGGATAAGACAGGGATGGAGGAAAAAGCCCTATGGATCAGAATCAAACTCCCTTATTAGATGCCATCCGAGCATTTCAGGAGAAGGATCCCGCTTTTTTTCGGATTCCTGCCCATCGCTTTCAGCAGGGGATGAGCAAACGCCTGAAGGACCTAATGGGCGAGAAGGTCTTTCGCTGCGATTTGACGGAAGCGGAAGGGTTAGACGACCTTCATCATCCGGAGGGGCCCATTCTGCAGGCTCAGCTTCTGGCGGCAGACCTCTACGGGGCAGATAGAAGCTGGTTTCTGGTGAATGGAACCACCTGCGGCAATGAGGCCATGATTTTGACAGCTGCAGGTCCCGGGGAAAAGATCATTTTGCCCAGAAATGCTCATAAATCTGTCCTGATGGGCTTGATCCTCAGCGGCGCCCAACCGGTGTGGATGATGCCGGAATATCTGGACAAGTGGGGGCTGGTCGGTGGGATCTTGCCTGAAACTCTTGCGGCTGCCTTTGAGAGAGAGCCGGAGTCTAAGGCGGCTTTGGTGGTCAGCCCCACCTATTATGGCATTTGCAGCAATCTGGGGAAAATGGCTGAGATCTGTCATACCCGGGGAGCCATGCTTCTGGTGGATGAGGCTCATGGCGCTCACCTGTATTTTTCAGAGCTTTTACCTTCGGGAGCCCTTGAGCAGGGGGCAGATCTATGTGCCCAAAGCACCCATAAAACAGGAGGCAGCATGACCCAGAGCTCTCTTTTGCATTGTCAGGGCAGCCTGGTAGACCAGAACCGCCTGGATGAGCATCTGAAATTGGTGATGAGCACCAGCCCTTCCTACGTATTGATGGCCTCCCTGGACGCAGCCAGGTATGAGCTGGCCATGCAAGGGAAAGCCATGATGGAGCGAGCCGTGAAGCTAGCCAGGAAGGCAGGAGATGGTTTGCAGAGGATTCCGGGTATCCAGGTGCTGGGGTGTGGAGACCTGCCAGGATTGTCGGGTATGTCTCTGGATACTACCCGTCTGGTTTTCTCCGGCCGGGAGCTGGGTCTGTCAGGATTTGGACTCCAGGAGGAACTGTATCAGCAGGCGGGGGTGAGCACGGAATTGGCAGATCATGAAAATGTGGTGGCAGTCATCACCTGGGCGAATAGGGAAAAGGACATTGATCGCCTGGTGCAGGGAGTGAAGCGGATCGCAGGTCAGAGGAGGGAGAGAAAGCCCGGCAGTCCGTTGACAGAGATCAGACTTCCCCAGCCGCCTCCGATAGTCCTGACTCCCCGGGAGGCCTATTATGCTCCCAAGAGAACTGTATCCTTGGAGGAGGCTCAAGGTAAGGTGGCCGGGGAAATGGTTGCCCCCTATCCGCCTGGAATTCCCCTGATCTATCCGGGAGAGATCATCACAGAGGAGATTCACCAGGCTCTCAAGCGATGCAAAAAGGAACATAGACCCCTGCACGGACCGGCTTGTCCATCTCTGGATTACCTTCGCATTATAGAATGAAAAGGACAAGAGAGTTGACTGTATTTATGGAATGATTCTGTCTATTGTGAGAATATAGGGAACGTTTTCGTTGATCATTTCATTATCTTTTAACGGGAAACTCTCATTCGCATAGAATACGACATTTTTTACAAGCGGATCCTCCAGAAATTCTTGTTTCTCCACATCAAGCCGGTCATAAGTAATCCATAGAAGGCCTTCGCGAACAATATGAGCAGTAGCAGCAACGGATGATACAGGAAGCAAGATTGTATTTTCATCCCAGGATATTATTTCATTTTCAGTTGTTCTTCCCGGTTCTATGAAGCTAAATTCTTTCTTCTCTTTCATTTCACCAATCAAAAGCACTTCATACAGCTTTTTGTTTGCATCCATAAAAACAAA
>CAVLCU010000008.1:12679-27618 GCA_963661545.1 Lachnospiraceae bacterium
GCACGTTGGCCGTCGTCTTGCAATAAAACGACATAATAACCTTGATATGTTTTTCTCAGACATTGAATCTCATATAATGATTTAAATTTTGCATAATTCCAGTCATTATAAGCTATTCCCTCTTTGATTGCTTCTATCTCATGGCTAGAATATTCCACCTTCACTAACTTCTTAAATTGCTCAGTATTATTGTATTTCAAACCCTGCGCCCCAGTAAGTTTACTAACAAATACACTTATTATACATAAAAAAGCTAACAAAAGGAGTATTTTCCTTTTTTTCTTCATTCGTATTCCCCCTCAGAATAAACAGAACGTCGACTATCAAAAAGCATTTTTGGCTACAGTGTCAAAAGCCTTCACTGACAACTACCTTGACAATCTGCGGTTTTTAAACTATGTAACAGTATATCAAACGATTGGTTAATAATCAATTTTTTTCTGTTGTTTTTTACGGATTATTTCAATTATTATGTTTCTTACAGAAAAACGTATCAATTTTAGGCACCATCTGGGAACTTGTGGCAAAAAAACGATGGATTTGCGTCTGCCGACAGAGTATGATATCATAGAGGAAACGTCCATGGCGGCTGACGCCGCCCCCACTAAGAATGACAGGCAGAGAAGGAGACGGATATATGCGGGAACGAGAGAGTGACAACTTTGAACTCAGGATTGAGACTGGGGATCCGGAGAAATTGGGTGCCTTTTTTTCGGAAAATGGTGTGAATTTTGCTTTTGCGGTTCCCGGTAACCTGTCTGCGGAGCTCCTCCTCTATCAGAGAGGCGAACTGCTGCCGACCTACGTGATTTCCCTGTATGAGGAAGATCGGGTGGGCTGCGTCAGTGCAGTATTGGTCCGTGGCTTGTCTTTTAGCAAAGGATTCTGGGAATATAGCTACCGGGTGGCCGGAAGAGAAGTGGCAGATCCTTATGGACGCCTGTCTGGTTTTCAGGAAGAGAGTCCTCGCTGTCTCCTGACAGATCCGAGCAAAGCGAGCAGCAGTCCCCTGGAACTTTCCTATGAAGACTGTATCTTCTACAAGTTCCATGTGCGGGGCTTTACCCGTCACAGGGCTTCTAAGGTTCGTCATAAAGGAACCTTTCGGGGAGTGCAGGAGAAGATTCCCTATCTGAAGGACTTGGGGATCACCAGCTTGATTCTGATGCCGGTTTATGAATTTCAAAAGGGTTTCGGGAGGGAGGAGAAGCTGACGATGCCGGAGACGGCTTTGACCTCGAGCCTGGCTGGAAATGTTCAAGGGGAGAAGGAGAATTATTGGGGTTACACCGGGGGCCTGTATTTTGCTCCCCGCAGAGCCTATTCCTGGGGAAAGCGTCCGGATCGGGAATTTGCAGAAATGGTAGATGCTCTCCATGAGGCAGGGCTGGAGTGCATTCTGGAGTTTTATTTTACGCAAGAGGAGTCGGTACAGAAGGTATTGGATGTTCTTCATTACTGGAGATTGCAATACCAGGTGGATGGCTTCCACCTGGTGGGTCAGGGAAGCTGGGAAAGGCCGGTGGCGGAGGATCCCCTGCTTAGCCGCAGCAAGCTTCTCTTTACCGCTTGTCCTGTGGATGTGGATACGCTTGACTGGCAGATAAACAGGGCTTGGAGAGCCCCAGTCTCGGGAGTGCAGGATCGTGAGGGTACAGATTCGGATTTTCGAGCCCGATATCTGGCAGAGATAAACCGTGGCTATGAAGAAACCATGCGCCGCTTTCTCAAGGGAGACGGGGATTGCCTTCAGGCAGCAGTCTGGTATCTGAGGAAGAATTCGGAGACTTTGGCATCGATTAACTATTTCGCTGATCAGGATGGTTTTACCATGGCGGATATGGTGGCCTACGAGAGAAAGCATAATGAGGAAAATGGAGAAGGAGGCAGGGACGGCAGCTCTGATAATTACAGCTGGAACTGCGGCGTGGAGGGTCCGACCCGGCGGATGGCGGTGCGGGGGCTTCGGATGCAGCAGCTCTATAATGCTTTTTTGATCCTGCTGACCAGCCAGGGTTCTCCCATGATTTACGGAGGAGACGAATGTCTGAACAGCCAGGGGGGCAATAATAATGCCTGGTGTCAGGATAATGAGACCGGTTGGCTGACCTGGTCCGCCAGCAAGGACAGTCAGCATCTGGCGGAGGTGGTGCGCAAGGCCATTGCTTTTCGGAAGGCTCATCCCATGCTGCACGGGCGGAAACCCCTGCGGATGACGGATTATCAATCCTGCGGCTGCCCGGATCTATCCTATCACGGGGCTCATGCCTGGGTGATGCCCCGGGAGGAGCATAGCATCGGTCTCCTCTATTGCGGCTCCTATGCAGAGGATGATTCCATCTATATCGCTTATAACATGTACTGGGAATCCAGAAGCTTTGCCATTCCTCGGATGAAGGAGAGACTGGGCTGGTACATTAAGGCAGATACCGGATATGACCAGGTCTTTTATCCGGATGGGGAGGAACCCCCGGCAGAGCTGACCAAGGACAAGCAGGTGCTGGTAGGAGCCCGGCGAGTGATGATTCTGATAGGAAGACCAGAGGAGAATGGGGCAGACCGGCAGAAGAGATAAATAAAAGGGGAGAAACAACCAGTATGTATGGATGGCAGCATTTTAAGACAATTACCATACACCGCCTGCGGGTGATGCGTTATTGCTTTCGAGTGGGACTGTATTGGCAAGGGCTGACCCACGATCTGTCCAAGTACTCTTTTACAGAATTTTCCAAGGGGAGGAAGTATTGGCAGGGAGATCAAAGCCCCAACAATGCGGAACGGCTGGATACCGGTGTCTCCCTGTCCTGGCTGCATCACAAGGGAAGGAATAAGCATCATTTTGAATATTGGATCGATTATGGGATCCACTGTGATACGGTGATCAAGGGAGTTCCTGTCCCACGCAAATATGTGGCAGAGATGGTCATGGATCGGATCTCCGCCTCCCAGACCTATCTGGGGAAGCAATACACGGATCAGGCTCCTTATGAATATTACAGGAAGGGGAAGGACAAGCTTTGGTTTGTCCACGACCAGACCAAGGAGCAGCTGGACCTGCTTTTGCATATGCTGGCAGAGAAGGGGGAAGAGGAAACTCTGCGCTATATTAAGGATGTCTTTTTGAAGGAAGGAAAACGAGAATGCAATTTTCAGAACGTATGAAATGCTTTGGGGAGAATATCTTCACAGATCTGCTGAACAGGAAGGAGGAGATGGAAAAGGCCGGGAGAAAGGTGATAGACTTAAGCATCGGAGCCCCCAATATTCCTCCTTCGGATGCGGTGATCGAAGCCTTAACAGAGGCGGCGGCGGATCGTTCCAATTATATCTATGCCATCAAGGATCAGGATGCCCTGCTGGAGGCGGTGGCAGCCTGGTATGACCGCAGATATGGAGTGAAGATTGACCCCAAAAGAGAGGTGGTCTCCCTGCTGGGCTCCCAGGAGGGGCTGGCACATTTTGCCCTGGCTACCGTGAATCCCGGGGATCTGGTGCTGGTACCGGATCCCTGTTATCCGATTTTCGGAGATGGTCCCAGGATTGCGGGAGCCCAGCTTGCTTATATGCCCCTGCGCCCGGAAAAGGATTATCTCATTGATTTTGATGAAATTCCCGATGAGGTGGCGGATCAGGCCAAGGTGATGGTGGTATCCTATCCCAACAACCCCACGGCAGCTCTGGCTCCGGATTGGTGGTATGAAAAGTGTATCACCTTTGCCAGGAAGCATCAGATCCTGGTGCTTCATGACAATGCCTACAGCGAGCTGGTCTTTGATCAAGAGCCTACCGGCAGTTTTCTGCGCTTCCCCGGAGCCAGGGAAATCGGGGTGGAATTCAACTCCCTGTCCAAGACCTACGGCCTGGCAGGAGCTCGTGTGGGTTTCTGCATCGGTAATGCAGAGGTAGTGGCACAGATAGCGAAGCTGAAGTCCAATATGGATTATGGGATGTTCCTGCCCATTCAAAAGGCCGCTATTGCTGCCATTACCGGGGATCAAACCTGCGTAGAAACCACAAGAGAGGCCTACAGAAGGCGCAGGGATTGCTTCTGTGGCGGATGTAACCGCATCGGCTGGCGGATGGATCCCAGTCCTGCCACCATGTTCGTCTGGGCCAGGATTCCGGAGGGCTTTTCTTCTTCTGAGGACTTTGTGAATGCCCTGCTGGATCGAGCCGGGGTTTTGGTCACTCCGGGCAGCGCTTTTGGCCCCTCCGGCCAGGGATATGTGCGGATGGCTCTGGTCAAGGACCAGGAGGAGATGGAGGAAGCCGTTGAAAATATGCGCAAAAGTGGGATTTTTGGTTGACGATATTCCTGTTTTGAGATAAATTAATAGTTGACCTTTTAGAAAACGGGGAGAAAACGACAGAGATTAGAGGAGAGTCCTTGAGATGAAGAAAGTAGTGAAATTTGGCGGAAGTTCACTGGCCAGCGCAGAACAGTTCAAGAAAGTCGGGGAGATCATTCGCAGTGAATCCGATCGCAGATATGTGGTTCCTTCGGCACCGGGGAAGCGTTACAATGGAGATACCAAGGTGACGGACATGCTCTACGGCTGCTATCGGCTGGCGGAGGCCGGCAGGGATTTTTCCGGCGCACTGGAGAATATCAAGGCTCGCTATACGGAGATCATCGAGGGACTGTCCCTGAAGCTGTCTCTGGATCAGGAATTTGAGACCATCCGGGAGAATTTTCAGAAGAAGGCAGGAGAGGATTATGCCGCTTCCCGGGGAGAATATTTGAACGGAATCGTAATGGCAGAATACCTGGGATATACCTTCATCGATGCGGCAGAGGTGGTCTGCTTTGATGAGGAGGGGATTTTCCAGGCGGATGAGACGGACAGGGCTTTGGCAGGCAGACTGGCTGATGTGGCCAATGCTGTGATTCCCGGCTTCTATGGTTCTAAACCGGATGGAAGTGTAAAGACCTTTTCCCGGGGCGGATCGGATATTACCGGTTCCCTGGTAGCCAAGGCTGTCCATGCGGATCTCTACGAGAACTGGACGGATGTATCCGGCTTTCTGGTAACGGATCCCAGGATTGTCAAGGATCCGGTTACCATTTCCACCATTACCTATCGGGAAATGCGGGAATTATCCTATATGGGGGCTACCGTCCTTCACGAGGATGCCATCTTCCCCCTGCGCCGGGAGGGAATTCCCATCAATGTAAGGAATACCAATGATCCCTCCAATCCCGGAACCATGATTGTGGAGAGCACCTGCAATAAGCCCAGATATACCATCACCGGCATCGGCGGCAAGAAGGGCTTTGCCTCTATTACCATAGAGAAGGCCATGATGAACTCGGAGATTGGCTTTGGCCGGAAGGTGCTGCAGGTATTTGAGGAGAATGGCCTTTCCTTCGAGCATACGCCCTCCGGAATTGACACCTTTACCGTCTATGTCCACCAGACAGAGTTTGAATCCAAAGAACAGCAGATCATAGCCGGCTTGCACCGGGCAGTACAGCCTGATCTGATCGAATTGGAGTCGGATCTTGCCTTGATTGCTGTGGTAGGCCGGGGAATGCGCAGAACCCGAGGAACAGCAGGACGTATCTTCTCCGCCCTTGCCCATGCCCATGTGAATGTCAAGATGATTGACCAGGGATCTTCAGAGCTGAATATCATCATTGGCGTAGAGAACCGCGATTTTGAAACAGCCATTCAGGCAATCTATGATATCTTTGTATTAGCACAGCTGTAAGAAGTGAGGATGACCCGATGAAGAGAGTATTGTTGAAGTTAAGCGGAGAGGCACTGGCAGGAGATAAGAAGACCGGCTTCAATGAAGCAGTTGTCACTGAGGTAGCCCGACAGGTGAAGATCCTGACCCAGGAGGGGATTCAGGTAGCTATTGTGATCGGAGGCGGCAATTTCTGGCGGGGAAGAAGCAGCAAGAATATTGACCGTACCAAGGCAGATCAGATCGGCATGCTGGCTACGGTGATGAATGCAATCTATGTATCGGAGATTTTTCGGTCACAGGGCATGAAGACTGCTATTCTGACCCCCTTTGTCTGCGGAGAATTCACCAAGCTCTTCTCCAAGGATCGGGCTAACAAGTATTTTGACCACGATATGGTAGTATTTTTCGCCGGTGGTACCGGGCATCCTTATTTTTCCACCGATACCGGAGCAGCCTTACGTGCCATCGAGATTGAGGCGGAGGCCATTCTCCTGGCCAAGGTGGTGGATGGGGTCTATGACAGCGATCCCAAGGAGAATCCGTCTGCTAAGAAGTATACAGAGATTTCCATTCGGGAAGTGATCGATCAGCAGCTGCAGGTGGTGGACTTGACAGCATCTATCCTCTGCATGGAACAGAAGATGCCCTTGATTGTCTTTGGTTTGAATGAGAAGGATAGCATCGTCAATGCAGCTCATGGCATCATTACCGGTACAAGAGTAACTGTATAAGAACAGGGTATAAGGAGGTTTTTGCAGAATGAATGAGAGAATCCAGACCTATGATACAAAGATGACCAAGACACTGGCGAACTTAAGCGGTGAGCTGGGAACCATTCGGGCAGGAAGAGCCAATCCCCATGTCCTGGATCGCATTACGGTAGATTATTATGGGGTAGCAACCTCCCTTCAGCAGGTTGCCAATATCACGGTTCCGGAGGCAAGAATGATTCAGATTCAGCCCTGGGAGTCCTCTCTGATCAAGGACATCATGAAGGCCATCCAGACCTCTGACCTGGGCATTAATCCCAATACCGACGGCAAGGTGGTTCGCCTGGTATTTCCGGAGCTGACCGAGGAGCGCAGAAAAGAGCTGGTAAAGGATGTAAAGAAGAAGGGGGAGGCTGCCAAGGTAGCTGTCCGCAATATTCGCCGGGATGCCAATGACGCTTTTAAGAAGCTGGAGAAGGAGGATGTGTCCGAGGATGAGATCAAGAAGCTGGGAGAAGAGATTCAGAAGCTGACAGATAAGTACATCAAGGACATCGACAAGACGGTAGAAGAGAAGTCCAAAGAGATTATGACCGTATAAAGCCGGAGGGAGGCGTGCAGATATCATTGCGCCTCCCTTTTGTACATAGAAAGCCGAAGAGGTGTGGTTTATGAAGTTACCGAATCATATCGCCATTATATTGGATGGCAACGGGCGCTGGGCCAAGAAGAAGGGGATGCCCCGCAGCTATGGCCATGTGGTGGGCTGTGATAATCTGGAGAAGATGTGTAATATCATCCGAGAGATGGGGATCCGCTATCTGACGGTCTATGCCTTCTCTACGGAGAACTGGAAGCGGTCTCAGGACGAGGTAAAGGTACTGATGAATCTTTTCCGCCGTTATCTCAAGCGATGTGAGAAAAGTGCAAGGAAGAACCAGATGAGGGTGAAAATCATCGGTGACCCCCAGGGCTTGGATCCGGATATCCGCAGAAGCATCCGGGAGCTGGAGGATATGTCCCGGGATTATGACAAGATGTTTTTCCAGATTGCCCTGAATTACGGGGGACGGGACGAGATCCTCCGGGCCGCCACCAAGCTGGCGGAGGATGCCAGACAGGGGCTTCTGCCGGAGGAAAAAATCAGCGAGGAAACCTTCGAATCCTATCTGGATACAGCAGGGATTCCGGATCCGGATCTGTTGATTCGCACCAGCGGGGAGGAGCGTCTGTCTAATTTCCTGCTTTGGCAGCTGGCCTATACGGAATTCTACTTTACAGAAGTTCCCTGGCCAGCCTTTCACAAGGAGGATTTACTCCGGGCCATTGACAAGTTCAATGGAAGAGACAGAAGATATGGAGGCGTGGAAAAATGTTTGTAACCAGATTGGTAAGCGGCATAATTCTGGTAGCAGTGGCCTTGTTGACCATAGGCAGCGGCGGCTGGATTCTTTTCTTTACCCTGCTGGCGCTGTCTTTGATCGGAGCCGGTGAACTTTACCGGGCCATGAAGGTCAGAGAAGCCACCTTGTTTGGCCCTTTGGAGACAGTAGGTTATCTCAGTATTGGTCTGTATTATGCCAGCCTGGTGGTGGCAGACGGCACATACCAAGGGATGGCAGTGCTTCTGGGACTCATTCTCCTGATGTCTGTCTATGTCTTTGCCTACCCCCGTTACCATGCTCATCAGGTTATGGCGGCTTTCTTTGGACTTGTCTATGTGGGAGTTATGCTGGCTTGTATCTACCAGACTCGGATGCTGGAAGGCGGCCGCTATCATGTTTGGCTGATCTTCCTGTGCTCCTGGGGCTGCGATACCTGTGCCTATTGTGTGGGTATGCTCTTTGGAAAACACAAAATGGCTCCTGTCCTGAGCCCCAAGAAATCCATAGAAGGTGCCATAGGAGGTGTGGCAGGCGCCATACTCCTGGGGATCCTCTATGCTGCATTTACCCAGGGGCCCTTCCTGGAATATGCCCTGATCTGCGGGGTGGGAGCCCTGATCTCCATGGTAGGGGATCTGGCCGCCTCTGCCATCAAGAGAAATATGGAAATTAAGGACTATGGCAAGCTGATTCCAGGCCACGGCGGCATTCTGGATCGCTTTGACAGCGTGATCTTCACAGCGCCGGTGATCTATTATCTGGCTGTGATATTGATGTGATGATGCAACGAAAGTGGGTGATCGTTTGCAATTTGTGATTGCAATTCTGATATTAAGTGCTGTAATAATGTTTCATGAACTGGGGCATTTTCTCCTGGCCAAGGCCAATCACATAGTTGTGACAGAGTTTGCCCTGGGAATGGGTCCCAAGCTTTTGTCCTTTCAGAAGGGGGAAACCACCTATGCCTGGAAGCTCCTGCCCTTCGGGGGCTCCTGCTCCATGCTGGGGGAGGACGCAGAGGAGAAAGGGAAGGGCAGCTTCAACCAGGCTTCCGTATGGAGGCGAATGACAGTCATCGCTGCCGGTCCTGTCTTCAACTTTCTGATGGCCTTTCTGGTATCTGTGATCGTGATCAGTGTGGTAGGAGCCGATCCCGCCCGGGTGACAGAAGTAAGTGAGGGCTCCCCGGCAGCGGAAGCAGGGCTGCAGGCGGGAGATCGGATCACCCGTTACCAGGGGAATGGAATTGCCAACGGACGGGAACTCTATACGGATATCAATATGGACGGACTTCCCCTGGATACGATTAGCCTGACTTATGAAAGGGAGGGAAGCTCTCATACCATCACTTATGTCCCGGAGACAGTCACCCGGTGGCTGCTGGGATATTCCTATAATCCCACTGCAGAACAGGCGGAGATTTCCGCCCTGACCAAGGGATATCCTATGGAGCAGGCAGGATGTCAGGTGGGGGATGTTATCACAGCTGTGGACGGCAATGCCGTAGAAACCGGGGGGGAACTGTCGGCCTATCTGGAGGAACATCCCCTGGATGGATCCGAGGTAACCATTACCTATCTTCGGGATGGGCTGGAATATGAGACAGAGATGACACCGGTAGAGACCACCTCTGCCATTCTGGGTTTTCAATTCAATTTGGCTCGTGAGAAAATGTCTCCCTTGCAAACCCTGAAATACAGCTTTGGGGAAATGAATTATTGGATACATCTGACCATCAAGTCCCTGGCCAGTCTAATCCGGGGCAACTTTTCCCTGAATGATCTGTCCGGTCCCATCGGGGTGGTGAATACTATCGGCCAGGTCTATGAGGAGTCCAAGAGCGGGGGAAATGTGGCTGTCAGCATGACCATGCTCAATATGATGATTCTCCTGTCAGCCAACCTGGGTGTTATGAACCTGCTTCCCTTGCCTGCCTTGGACGGAGGCAGGCTCATCTTCCTCATCATCGAAGCTATTCGGAGAAAGCCAGTGAAGCGCAGCGTGGAGGGCATGATTCATTTTGCCGGTCTGATGCTTCTGATGGCCTTAATGGTCTATGTCGCCTTTAATGATGTCCGGAAGATCTTCTAAGGGGAGGGGGGATATTATGGTTTATGGGAAACCAAGGATTGCACCTACAGCGCGTGTCGCCAGGGAGTCTGTTATATTGGGAACAGTTAACCTGGGATCCCGTCCGGAACTTTTAAAGCAGCGCATGGTAGTAGGGGCAGATGTCCTCGTAGAGGCCGTCTTTCCTGCGGAAGCCCCTGGGAATTACCCCCAGCTGGGTGAAGCCCAAACGTTCATAGAGGTGGCGGGCATGGAAGTTGGTGGCTACCACGGCATTGAACTGGAGGATACGAAAGCCCAGACGCTTTCCCTGGACCAAACAGTCAGAGACCAGCTTTTCTCCGATATGCAGCCCCCGAAGAGATGCGTCTACGGCATAGCTGGCGTTACAGATATGTCCGCACCGGCCCAGGTTATTGGGATGGAGAATATAGAGACCCAGGATGGCTCCCGTCTTAGGATCCTCGGCGACGGCACTGTAGGTTTGAAAACCAAAAAAATCCCTGCCGGTCTCTAAAGTGAGGCATTCTTCCTGAGGAAATGCGATCCCCTCCTCCACCACCTGATTCCAGATACGGATCATATCCGGCAGGTCAGTCTCGGTATATGTTCTGACGATGATATTCATACCTTAATACTCCTTTCTTCTTTAACCGGTACTTATTTTATCACTCTACCAGAGGAATATTCAAGTCAGGAAGTAAACTTGGTTACAATGTCAAAAGCCTGAGCCCACGACATGCTCGCGACGCGAAGCTAGTCCCTTTAGGGGCATGTCGGTGGGGGAATGGCTTTATGACACGCCCCTCAACCACGAATGAAAGCCGACTGCGCCGCACTTCGTGCTCCCGCAGTCGCCGCTGGTATCAACAATCCGGGCAACCGCAGGTCTGGGTGAATAGGAGAAATGCATGGCTGGACGAGTTGTCACAGTGAAGATTGGTGAAAAGGATGCGGGAATCAAGATAGAATCCTACCTGAAGCGGGTTCTTGGATTTTCCCATAGGCAGATCAGCCGTTTGAAGTTCCGGTCGGATGGAATCCGGGTCAACGACCAGCGACAGAGAGTGACTTATGTGCTGCAGGCGAGCGATTGCCTGCAGCTGCTGACGCAGGCGGGAAACATGGAAGGTTTGCTGCCGGAGAGAGATCGTAAGGATCCTATGACAGCAGAACAGTCAGGGGCGAAACCAACCCCGACGCAAGCCTCTTCCCTGCAGATTTTGTACGAGGACCAGGACCTTCTTCTGGTCTGTAAGCCACCCGGGCTGGTCTGTCATCCCTCTCATGGACATCACGGAGACACCTTGGCTAATCAGGTGGCTGCCTATGCGATGCATCGTGGAGAAAATTGGTCCATTCGTATGGTTGGCAGACTGGACAAGGATACCTCGGGTATTGTGGTCTTAGCGAAAAATGCGGAGACTGCCGCACTTCTTGCCCGTCAAAGGGAAGGAGGAGAAATGAAAAAGACCTATCTCGCCTTGGCAGAGGGGCACTTTGCCTGCAGGGAAGGGCTGATTCACCTTCCCCTGGCACGAGAGAAAGGCAGTCTGATGCGGATGCGCATCAATCCCTTAGGAAAATCTGCCTTTACCTCCTATCGGGTTCTGCATGAGGAGTGGGGTGATTCGCTGCTGCTGGTGCAATTACTACATGGCCGGGGACGCACCCACCAGATAAGGGTTCATCTGGCCAGCCTGGGACATCCCCTGGTGGGAGATCCCCTGTACGGAAACCTGCCCCTTCCTTTGACGAGAGAACCCTTGGGGAACCACGAGAAGCCGGAACGCCGCTGGGAGGGTGAGTGCCTGGCTCTTCATGCCTGGAGAGTTGAATTTCGCCACCCCTTTTCCGGCAGACCTATGGAGATGAAAGCTCCTCTGCCGAAATGGTGCGATAGATTTGCCGACTTTCTGGAGGAAAGGCAGGGAAGAGTAACGGGAAAAGGAAAGGGGACAGACAGATGAAGAAAATTGTGATTTTCGGCTCCACCGGCTCTATCGGAACCCAGACTCTGGATGTGGTGCGAGAGCAGGGGGATATAGAGGTTTTGGGCATCAGTGCCTATCGTAACATAGATTTGCTGGAGCGTCAGATGAGGGAGTTTCATCCCCGGCTGGCGGTGGCAGGTACCGAGGCTTATGCCCGGGAACTGAGGGTGAGGACGGCGGATTTGAACATTCCCATTGCTTCTGACATGGAGGGCTTGCTGGAGATGGCCGGGATGGAGGGGGCAGACCTGGCGGTAACAGCGGTGGTGGGTATGATCGGCATTCAGCCTACCATGGCAGCCATTCGGGCAGGAAAGGATATCGCCCTGGCCAACAAGGAAACTCTGGTGACGGCAGGTCATCTGATCATGCCCCTGGCGGAGAAGTATGGGGTTCGGATCCTCCCGGTGGACAGTGAGCATAGTGCCATTTTCCAGGTCCTTCATCAGGAGGAGAAAAGGGAGGTGGGTAAGCTGCTGATCACAGCCTCCGGAGGTCCCTTCCGGGGAAAAGACCGGGACTACCTGGCTCATGTAAAGGTAGAGGATGCCCTGAAGCATCCCAACTGGACCATGGGAAGGAAAATTACCATCGACTCGGCCACCTTAGTGAACAAGGGATTGGAAATGATAGAAGCCGGTTGGCTCTTTGACATGGGAATGGATCAGATTGAGGTAGTGGTTCAGCCCAAGAGTATCATTCATTCCATGGTGGAATTCGTGGATGGGGCGGTATTGGCTCAATTGGGAACGCCGGACATGAAGCTGCCCATCCAATATGCCCTCTATTATCCCCACAGAAGATATCTGCCGGGAGAACGGCTGGATTTTCGTAAGCTGAAGGAAATCACTTTCGAGGAAGTAGATACAGAAACCTTCCGGGGGATTCCTCTGGCGGTGGAGGCAGCCCGCATAGGGGGATCCATGCGGACGGTATTGAATGCGGCAAATGAATGCGCCGTGGCAGCATTTCTGGAGGAAAAGATCGGATTCCTGGATATCTATCGCATGATAGAGGAGGCTATGGCAGGTCACAGAACCATAGCAGACCCCAGTTTGGAAGAGATCCTGGAGGTGGAGCGGGATACCCGTGAGCAATGCAGCAGAATCGAAGCACGGAGGAAGAGGTAAAGATGAAATTTATATCCTGGAATATAGATTCTTTGAATGCAGCTCTGACCTCAGAGTCAGCCAGGGCCGATTTGTCCCGCCAGGTTTTGACCACCATTCAGGGAGAGGAGGCGGATGTCATTGCCATACAGGAGACCAAGCTGCCCGCCTCGGGGCTGAACGCCCGTCAGAGGGACAAGCTGGTGAAATATTTTCCCTCCTACCAATGGGTTTGGGTTAGTTCCAGGCCTCCGGCCAGGAAGGGTTATGCAGGGACCATGATTCTGTACAGGGCAGGTCTGGAGCCCCAGGCAGAGGTTCCCCGCCTGCAGGCCCCGGAACCCATGGACGATGAGGGGCGGATTTTGACCTTGGATTTTGGGGACTTTTATTTTGTCAATGTCTATACCCCCAACGCCGGAGATGGCCTAAGGAGGTTGACACAACGCCAGCAATGGGATGGTCTCTATGCTGCCTATCTGGCAAGGCTGGATGGGGTCAAGCCTGTTGTTGCCTGTGGGGACTTCAATGTAGCCCATAAGGAAATTGATTTGGCCAATCCGGATTCCAACCATAGGTCGGCGGGCTTTACCGATGAAGAGAGGGAGGGCTTTACCCGGCTGCTGGAGAAGGGCTTCACAGATACCTTCCGCCATTTACACGGAGAAGTGAGAAATGTCTATTCCTGGTGGGCGCAGCGTATCAAGACCAGCAAGGTGAACAACTCCGGCTGGCGTATCGATTACTTTCTGGTCAGCGACCGAATCAAGGAACAGGTGAAGCGATCGGAGATGCTGGACTCCGGGTCCCGCCAGGATCATACACCTATTCTGCTGGAATTATAAGCTCTCCAGCCCAGAGATCGATCTTTTGGTGGAACAGCCCTGACTTTTCCGGTTGCACACCCCTGGGATAAAGGTTATAATGGAGAAATCATCAAGCCTTCCGAACCGGGATAGCTGCATGAGGTCAGAAGACAAGGGTCGGAAGTGTAATTACAAGCCGACGCGAAATCCGCGTCAGGGAGGAGGATACAATGGATGCGAACAAAAAAGAGCAGCTTTTGAAGATTATAGAGACCAATGCCCTGCTGGGCAGCCGGGATCTGGCGGTGATGTTGGATACCGAGGAGGCGGACGTGCAGGAGACCATTCACGAACTGGAGGAGGCCAATGTCATCTGTGGCTATCGAACCCTGATCAACTGGAGCCGGGGCAAGGAGGATGACATCACCGCCCTGATTGAGCTGCGGGTAACTCCCCAGGGAGGTGAGGGTTATGAGAAGATTGCGGAGCAGATCTCTGCCTATCCCCAGGTGGAATCCCTCTATCTCCTGTCCGGTTCCTATGATTTTCTGGTAACCGTAAAGGGAAAAACCCTGAAGGAAGTGGCCATGTTCGTCTCCGAGAAGCTGGCCTCCATCCACGAGGTGCAAAGCACTACAACCCATTTCACACTGACCAAGTACAAGGAGCTGGGTGTCATGCTGGACGGCTCCAAAAAAGATGAAAGAATGGTGATTACCCCATGAGAGAGAAGTTATCCAGAAAAGTATTGGACATCAAGCCCTCCGGCATCCGCCGTTTTTTCGATGTAGCCAATGAGATTCCGGATGTCATTTCCCTGGGAGTGGGGGAGCCGGATTTCGATACCCCCTGGCATATTCGGGAAGAGGGCATTCGGGCCTTGAAGAATGGCAAAACCTTCTATACCTCCAATGCCGGTTTGATGGAGCTGCGCCAGGAGATCAGTGCTTATGCCAGGAGAAAGATGGGAGTTTCCTATGATCCCAAGGATGAGATTTTCCTGTCTGTAGGCGGCAGTGAGGCCATAGATGCGGCCTTTCGGGCTCTTTTGAATCCCGGAGACCAGGTGGCCTATATTGAGCCCTGCTTCGTGTCCTACAGTCCCTGTATCATTATGGCAGACGGCATTCCGGTGCCCATCGAGCTGAAAGAGGAGAATGACTTCCGTCTT
>CAVLCU010000008.1:27628-32776 GCA_963661545.1 Lachnospiraceae bacterium
GAAGAACTGGAGGCGGTACTGACAGAGAAAACGAAGATTTTGATGATTTCCTTCCCCAACAACCCCACGGGAGCCATCATGGAGAAGAAGGATCTGGAGGCCATTGCAGAGGTGGTCAAGGCTCACGATCTTCTGGTAATTTCCGATGAGATCTATAGTGAGCTGACCTATCGGGAGCCCCATGTCAGCATTGCTTCCCTGCCGGGTATGAAAGACCGCACCATCGTCATCAATGGTTTTTCCAAGGCCTATGCCATGACAGGCTGGCGTCTGGGTTATGCCATGGGCAATGGGGAGATTATCCAGCAGATGGTGAAGATCCACCAGTTTGGCATTATGTCGGCCCCCACCATCAGCCAATATGCGGCTATCGAGGCCCTGCGCAATTCCGAGGAGGATGTGACGAATATGCGGGACTCCTACAACCAGAGAAGAAGGTTCCTCATGGACTTCTTCCGCCGGGTGGGGATTCCCTGCTTTGAACCCTATGGCGCCTTCTATGTCTTCCCCAACATCAGCGAGTTCGGCATGACCTCGGAGGAATTTGCCACAGAGCTTCTCAAGGAGCAGAAGGTGGCCGTGGTTCCCGGCGATGCTTTCGGCGCTTGCGGAGAGGGCTTTATCCGGGTTTCCTATGCCTATTCCATCGAGGAGCTGAAGAGAGCCACCAGCCGACTGGAGAAGTTTATCTGTAAGCTTAGGGAGGGGAAATGAACCAGCTTGAGAGTACAGTCCTATGAGATTCAGCTGAAGAAAACCGGTATACCCGACGGCCTTCTTCGCTTTGTTTTTTTGACGGATTATCACAATGCTTCTCAAGGGGCGGACAATGACCGGATTTTGGAAGCAATTGACAGGATGGCTCCGGATGCCATCCTCTGCGGCGGGGATATGATCCTGGGAAAGCCGGGAGCCTCTGTGGAACCGGCCAGGCGGCTGATGCTTGCCCTGGCAGAAAAATATCCGGTCTTTCACGGAACAGGGAATCATGAATATCGAACCAAAATCTATCCTCAGACCTATCCGGGTATGTATGAGGCCTATCGAAAGCCCTTGGAGGAGGCCGGGGTGATCTTCCTGGAAAATTCTCACAGCAAGGTGCAGATTTGCCAACTGCCGGTTACCATCTATGGCTTCGACATGGATCGTTTCTACTATCATCGCTTCCGAAGAAGAAGGCTTCCCCTGGGGGAGCTGGAAGCTTCCCTGGGACAGGTGGACCAAAAGTCGGTGAGCATTTTGCTGGCTCATAATCCGGCCCAGATGGACACCTATCTGACCTGGGGGGCAGATCTGTCTCTTTGTGGGCACTACCACGGGGGTCTTATGCGCCTGGGCCGGCACAGAGGGCTGATCAGCCCGGATTTCCGCCTCTTTCCCCCCAATGCCCATGGCCTTTTTCGGAGAAAGGAAAGCTATCTGCTGGTGGGAGCAGGACTGGGTGACCATACCCTGCCCCTGCGTATCCATAATCCCAGAGAGCTAGTTGAGGTAAGAATGAGGATTCAGGGAGATAAACCCAGAAAGGAAATAGGGACAGCATGGCAATTCCGGTGAAGCTTCCGGTCTTTGAGGGGCCTTTGGATCTTCTCCTGCATCTCATCGAGAAGAGTAAAATTGATATCTATGATATTCCCATTGCGGAGATCACGGACCAATATCTGGACTATATCCGCCAGATGGATCATGAGGATATGGATGTCACCAGTGAATTCATGCTAATGGCGGCCACCCTGATTGACATCAAGTGCCGGATGCTCCTGCCCCGGGAGGTCAATGAGGAGGGCGTGGAGGAGGATCCCAGAGAAGAGCTGGTCAGGCAGCTTCTGGAATATAAGAAGTACAAATATATGTCCGGAGAGCTGCGGGAGAAGATGGAGGAGACCGGAACTGTGGTGACCCGCCATCGTCAGCTGCCTCCCAGTGTTCTTCACTACCAACCGCCGGTGGACGTAAGGGAGCTCTTAGGGGATCTGACCCTGGACAAGCTCCATGAGATTTTTCAATCGGTGCTGCGGCGGCAGGAGGATAAGATCGACCCCATCCGGAGCCGATTTGGTCATATTGAGAAGGAGGATGTGTCTCTGCCGGACAAAATGACCTTTGTAGAAACCTATGCAGTGAAGAAGAGGCATTTTTCCTTCCGAGCCCTCTTGGAGGGACAGAAGTCCAAGACCCAGGTGGTGGTGACCTTCCTGGCGGTCCTAGAGCTGATGAAGACGGGCAAGATCCGCATCAGCCAGGAAGAGATATTCGGGGATATCGAGATAGAATCTCTGGAGGCTGAGGATACGGTGGTGGTACCCTATACCTCTGCGGAAGAATGAGGTGAAAGAGTTTGGAGCAGACAGAAAAGACAGCGGCAGCAGCCATAGAAGCGATTTTATTTTCTATGGGGGAGTCGGTAGAGCTGGGCAGGATTGCCGAGGCCATCGGCAGACAGGCCCAGGAGACCCGGAATCTCCTTCATGCCATGCAGGAGAGATACCAGCAGGAGGACCGGGGGATTCAAATCATCGAGCTGGAGGATTCCTTTCAGCTATGTACCAAACAGGAGTATTATGACTGCCTCATTACCATTGCCAGTCAGCCCAAGAAGGCAGTTCTCACGGATGTCATGATGGAAACCCTGTCCATCATCGCCTATAAGCAGCCGGTAACCAAGGCTGAGATTCAGA
This sequence comes from Lachnospiraceae bacterium, assembly GCA_963661545.1. Taxonomy (GTDB): domain Bacteria; phylum Bacillota; class Clostridia; order Lachnospirales; family Lachnospiraceae; genus Scatomonas. Next base: position 30,307 of record CAVLCU010000008.1, read on the forward strand.
GAATCCGGGAGAAGATCCGCGGGGTCAAATGCGACCATGCGGTCAATCGTCTGATGGAATATGACCTGGTTCAGGAACTGGGGAGGCTGGATGCCCCCGGAAGACCTATTTTGCTGGGGACCACAGAGGAATTCCTGCGAACCTTCGGGATTGATTCCACAGAGCACCTGCCGGAGATCAGCACCGTCCAGATGGAGGACTTTAAGGCCCAGGCGGAAGCGGAGGTTCCGGTGGGAGTCTGAACCGTGGAAAAAGCCCCCGGATACCAGCATAGATTGCCGGTATCCGGGGATTTTTTTCACAGAGAGGAGCACAGGAGCATGCTCCGGTTCTTAAGAGGACTTCACCTCTCGCCAAAGCTGGTTGTAGATCTCTTCGGCATCGGTTCCCAGATAATGGAAGGTCTCACACCGGTCCAGTTCAGAATCCTCCGGGAAGGCAATCTGGCTGTTGCGGATCTCCGGATCCTCGATAAGCTCCCGGGCAGCCGTATTGGGGGTAGAGTAGGTAATATAGTCGAAGTTCATCAGGGCAATCTCGGGCTTGCAAAGGAAGTTGATAAAGGCCTCGGCATTCTCCTTATGCTTGGCATTTTTGGGAATCACCCAAGAATCAATCCAGACATTGGAACCCTCCTTGGGAATCACATATTCCAGATCCGGATTTTCCTTCTGGGTGTAAATGGCTTCTCCGGAATAGATTACCCCGATGGCTGCCTCATTGCCGATCATTTTATCCCTGACCTGATCCACCACATAGGCCTGCACCAGGGGCTTTTGGGTAATCAGGAGCTGCTGGGCCTCCGTCAATTCCTTGATGTTGGTGGTATTGAGGGAGTATCCCAGATCCTTGAGAGCTACGGCAAAGGCATCCCGGACGGAATCCTGCATCAGGATATTGTCCTTATAATTCGAATCCCAGAGGACATTCCAGCTGTCGATTTCCTCCTGTACCATGGTTTTATTATAGAGGATACCCACGGTACCCCAGCAGTAGGGGACGGAATACTTGTTCTCCGGATCAAATTCCCGGGATTTCTCCATATAGGCTTCCCCGATATTCTTACTATTGGGAATATTATCCCAGTTCAGCTCTGCCAGCAGGTCATTGTCCAGCATTTTCTGAATCATATAATCCGAGGGGCAGATGACATCATAAGCTACGGCACCGGATTTGATCTTGGGATACATGATCTCATTGGTTTCAAACTCCTCATAGACCACCTGGATGCCGGTTTCCTCCTCGAACATATCCAATACGTCCGGATCGATATATTCCCCCCAATTATAGACAATCACCTGATTATCCCCTGCATGAATGCTGTTTCCCCCATAATAGAAGCCTCCCGCTGCAAATACCAGGATGATCAAAAGGGGGGCCAGGCGGCCCCAGATAAAGCGACGGTTGAGAAAACGATGGCTTTTGTGAGGTCTGCTGTTTGTCTTTGCCTTGGCGCTTTTGACTGCTCCTGCCTTCTTATCGGAGGGGTTCATATTGACCAGCAAAAGGAGCAGGAGAACCGTCAGAAACAAAAGGGTAGACAGGGAGTACATTTCCGGCTTAATGCCCTTTCGCACCTCTGCGTAGATTTTGGTGGACAGAGTGTCAATCCCGGGTCCCTTGGTAAAATAGGTGACCACAAAATCATCCAGGGACATGGTGAAGGACAGGAGGAACCCGGACAGAATTCCAGGCATCAGATCCGGCATGACCACCTTCCAGTAGGCATAAAGGGGGCTGGCTCCCAGATCCAGGGCTGCCTCATAGGTGCTTTTGTTGGTCTGCTTGAGCTTGGGCATGACACTCAAGATGACATAGGGAATATTGAAGGTAATATGAGCCATCAATATGGTGGAAAAGCCCAGCTCTATACGGCCGATGATGAAGAGCAGCATCAGGGATACTCCCATGACAATCTCACTGTTCAGCATGGGAATATTGGTAATCCCCATGAAAACAGACCGGCTGCGACGCCCCATATTATGGATGCCGATAGAGGCCAGGGTACCGATGAGGGTGGCAATGACGGCAGCCAGAAGGGCGATAATCAGGGTGGTATAGAGTGCCTGCATAATCTCCCTGTTCTGGAAGAGAGAGGTATACCATTGGGTGGTAAATCCTCCCCATTTGGCCCTGGATTTGGAGGAGTTAAAGGATAAAACAATCAGGGTGACAATGGGAGCGTACAAAAGGATCAGGATTAAGGCCATGTAAATTCTTTTCGCAGCTTGTCTCAAAATACATTTCCCTCCCCGTTCTTATCATATTTGTTTACAGCCAGCATGGACAGGATAATGAAGATCATCAAGACCATGGACATGGCGGATCCCACATTCCAGTTATTGAGCTGCTTGAACTCCTGCTCAATGACATTTCCGATGAGAAGGATCTTGCTTCCTCCCAGCAGATCGGAGATGACGAAGGTGGTAAGTGCCGGGATAAAAACCATGGTAATGCCGGAGACAATGCC
>CAVLCU010000009.1:0-14184 GCA_963661545.1 Lachnospiraceae bacterium
CATTTACCAGTGTGTTGCCGATGGACGAAATCGACACGCTGGAACCGATATTATCTGCGAGAAACAGGATGATCTTACGCAGCAAGGCTGGGTCTGTAATCTGCTTTTGTCCCCTACGCTTTTCTCGCTCCAGAATATCACGGATGACTACCGTGGAATAAATGCCGTCAAGAAGCGACAGGGCCTTTTCCTGCTCCAGCCCAACATCCGCGATACCGGGCATCCCGCCGAATCGCATATAGGCATCAAAAACCTCCCGCAGCTCATAGCGTTCGCCCTTCTTGTCAAATACCTGCTTGCGAAGCCCACCGAGTGCGCTCTGCCTTTCGCGAACCTCAAAACCATGAAAATCAAGAAACTCACGAAAAGAGAGGGGCAGCATCTTGATTTCCACGCACCGCCCGGAAAGATAGGTGGAATACTCCGACGAAAGCAGATATGCGTTGGACCCTGTGACATAAATATCACAGTCAAAATCCACACGGAAGGCATTTACCGCATCCTCCCAGGCTTCGATCCGCTGAAGTTCGTCAAAGAAAAGATACATCCGTTTTCCAGGAACCCTGCGTTCTTTCACATAGTGGTAAATATCATCGGCGCTCATCCCACGGAAGTCAAAGGATTCAAAATTCATCTCAATGATCTGCTCAGGCAGGACGCCGCTATTCCTCAAATGCTGAACCATTAGCTTTAACAGACTGGACTTCCCACAGCGGCGAATACCCGTGATCACCTTGATGGGTTCGGTATCCTGAAATCCAATCAGCTGATTCAGGTAGCCATCGCGACTCTTAAGTTTATGCGATTCAATCATGCCTTATCACTCTCCTTTTTCAAAAGTATAGCACAAAACTATGAAAAAGTAAAGTTTTTGCATTTAAGTGCAGAAACTATTATATTTCTTGTATTCGATTATCTTGCAGCTATGCTTTCGCTTTCCCGCTACGGCATCCTTATCGTAGGTAATGCCAACCAAAAGTATGCTGCGATCAATGTTTTCCAAAACAGACGGATACCTTCTGTTCATGATCTGGTCAATCGCACCTTCTGCAGACTTATTCCATTTCAGCTCAATTACAAGTGCCGGCCAGTCGGAATCAGGCAAAGGAAGATAGACAACATCGGCGTAACCATCTCCGGCAGGAAGTTCCTCAAACTGAAGATAGTGATCGCGGTATGTGTAATACGCCAGCTTGATGACACTGCGAAGGCTGTCCTCCTTGTTGTAGTGGAGAGCGACCGTTTCTTCGGAATGTACCTTTTCAATCTGCTCGGCGACCTTTTGTTCATCCTTCTGAATCGTCGCAGCAAAAAGTGCCTCGCTCTCCTGGAGCCTCTTCAGTGTCGCATCATGTCTGACCTCATGGATAGAACGCTGAAACTCGCGTTTAATTTCCTCGTTGGGAATTCTGGCAACTCCCTTTTTATAGTCGTATGCGAGATATCCCAAATGGATCATCAAGGTCAGAACATCGTCTTTTCCCCGGAATGTGGTCAGATCATTTGCGAATCCGCTCGTATCGACTTTTACATCCACGCCGCCAACCAGCTCCGCAATGGTCTTAGTCAGACCATTATAGTCTTTGCTGATATAATCAAGGAGTCCCTCTGCCGCAGACGTCTCCGTCCAGTATGAATCGAAATCATCATTGCGAATCGCCTTCATTACAGAATTAGGATTGTACACAGCCCCTACCCCTTTGAAGTCATATCCGTCATACCAGAGCTTCATTGTGTCAAAGTCAGCATTATGTTTTTGGCACCTTTCTTTGACCTCCTGCTCCGTGAATCCGACAAATTCGGCAAAGCGAAGGGGCTTGACCATTGTATACTCGTCAAAATCAGATATAGCGGACTGCGATCCATCCTTTTTGATCGGAAGAATCCCTGTCATATAGGCCGCCGCCACAACCTTGGGTGTGAACGTTCCGTTTTTGAACCACTCTCTCAGCAAGCCCAGAAATGCCTCCTGCGCTATCGAATCGTCCTTTGCCTCCCGAATAACCGCATCCCATTCATCAATAATAAAAATGAATTTCTTCCCGTCAGGGCTCTCCGAAACAGCCGTCAGCTTTTCCTTTAATTCTTTGTCGGGCTGCGTGGACATCTTCAGCGCATCCAATTCGTCAGACAGCGCCTTAACGATCATCCTGGGGACATCTGCAAGAGGAAGGCCTTCGCGCCGAGCCTGCGATATAAAGCTCGTGATCTCCAAATAAACCACATTATACTTGTTCAGATGTTTCTCGTAATCCTTCGTTGCGGCTATCCGCTTATCATCAAACAATTCATGGGAATCACACGAGCAATCATAATACGCCGTCAGCATTCTTGCCGCATATGATTTTCCAAATCGGCGCGGTCTGCTGATGCAGGTAAGCTTTTTTGTTTTTCCGATGGTCTGATTGATTTTGTCAATCAGCATGGTTTTATCCATATAATCTTCATCATTAATCTCAGCAAAGGCACTGTTTCCCGGATTGATATAGACTCCCACAAAATCGCCTCCTTTCAAAGGCTTACAAAACTAATTATCTTTCACTGACAACTATTCTAACACACAGGGCCTCTCACACCTTCTCAAAAAACGTATCCGGGTTCTTCGCATCGAAGACCTCATTACAAGTCATCACCGTCACGAGGTTCTCTGTCTCACTTAAGTTGATAATATTATGCGTCCAGCCGGGAATCATGTAGACAGCTTCGATTTTATCTCCGCTCACTTCAAACTCAACCGTCTCGCCTGTGTTTATGTTTCTCTCCTGAATGAGTCCGTGACCTGCCACTACGATAAACTGCTCCCACTTGCTGTTATGCCAGTGCTGACCCTTCGTAATGCCTGGCTTGCTGATATTGATTGAAACCTGCCCGCAGTCAACCGTGTGCATCAGCTCGGTAAAGCTGCCGCGATCATCACAGTTCATCTTCATGGCATACTTGAACTTCTCTTTTGGCAAATAGCTCAGATACAAGCTGAACAGCTTCTTTGCGAAGCTTCCCTCCGGCATCTTCGGCATCATAAGATTGATTGGCTGATTCTTAAACTGCTCCAGCAGATCCACGATCTCGCCAAGAGTCACCTTATGCGTGACAGGGACACAGCAGTATCTACCCTTATCTGTGGAACTGTCGCATGCAGATGTAAGTATGGTCTCAACCCCGTCAAACTCACAGTGCCGCTCCTTGCCCTCAAGAAGATCCAACATACCCTCTACCAGATCATCGATATAGAGAACTTCAAGCTCTGTGCTGCGGTCATTCACTGTAAATTCTTCATCATTTGCCACAGCCCAGCAGAAGGTGCTGATGGCACTGTTATACTTCGGTCTGCTGTGACCCATGAGATTGGGAAAACGATAAACGAATACCGGGACTCCCGTCTCCTTACCATACTCGAAGAAAAGTTCTTCTCCGGCTTTCTTGCTTCTGCCATACTCGCTATTGCCAAAGCGACCTGCCAAAGTCGCCTGCACCGAGGAGGAAAGCATGATGCCCGCTTTGCTCCCATGCTTCTTAAGAGTCTCCAAAAGCTCAGAAGCAAATCCGAAGTTTCCTTTCATGAAATCTTCCGGATTCTCCGGGCGGTTCACTCCTGCAAGGTTGAATACAAAGTCCGCCTTAGCGCAGTACTCATCCAGTTCCTCTGCGCTGCTGTCCTTATCGTACTCGTATATCTCTTCTATCTTAATTTCCGGTCTGGTTCTGTTCTTGCCGTCCCGTATATTTTTCAGGTTGTTGCAGAGAGCCATTCCCACCATGCCCTTTGCACCTGTGACTAATATGTTCAAATCCACTCACCTCACCAATTCTATACTGTGCCTACCACACGCCCTGACTGACCATCGGAGGAGAATCAATCCTTCCTCCAAACCATCTTATTGACCACATTCACATAGCCCTGAATAATTCTTACCACCTTCATGGACACTGTTTCATCCGTATAATCCGGGCAGGGCTTGCCGAGAACACCCTCTCGCTTCATCTTGATGGCCATGTCTGTGGCATTCAGAAGCTCCTTGGTGGTGATTCCGGCAAGGATAAAATCTCCGGCTTCCAATGCCTCCGGTCTCTCTGTACTGGTTCTGATGCAGACGGCCGCAATCGGATGATGGATAGAAAGATAAAAACTGCTCTCCTCTGGCAGTGTACCGGAATCGCTCACAATCGCCAGTGCGTTCATCTGAAGCTTATTATAGTCGTTAAATCCCAGAGGCTCGTTCACTCGCACTCTTCTATCCAATTCAAACCCACTGCTCTCAAGACGCTTCTTGCTTCTCGGATGACAGGAGTAAAGAATCGGCATATCGTATTTTTCCGCTAAAGCATTGATGGCTGTAAAAAGGCTCAGGAAGTTCTTCTCGGAGTCAATATTCTCCTCCCGGTGTGCGGATAACAAGATGTACTTATCCTTCTCAAGCCCCAAGCGTTCCAGAACATCAGATGCTTCAATCTTCTCAAGGTTCATCCTGAGCACTTCCGCCATAGGGGATCCTGTCTGGTAGGTTCTCTCCTTTGGAAGCCCGGTGTCCGCCAAATACTTACGAGCAAACTCGGAATAGCAGAGATTCACATCGGAGATCACATCCACGATCCTCCGATTCGTCTCCTCCGGCAGGCACTCGTCCTTGCAGCGGTTTCCTGCTTCCATGTGAAAAAGCGGAATGTGAAGGCGCTTTGCGCTTATAGCAGATAAGCAGCTGTTCGTGTCCCCAAGCACCAGATATCCGTCTGGTTGGAGATCGGATAAAAGTTCATAAGACCTTCCCAGAATATTTCCGCAGGTAACACCCAAGTTCTCTCCCACCACCGGCACTAAAATATCCGGACCGAACTCTCCGAAAGTATTCGTCAGTTCAAAATCCTCCCAGAACACAGTGCTCAGATTTCTGTCCCAGTTCTGGTTATAATACACCACGCAAGTATCAAAGTACTCACGGCATCGTTTTATCACAGCCGCCAGTCGAATAATCTCCGGGCGAGTTCCGCATCCGACCATCACCTTGGTACGGCCATCGTTTTTCCATTTGAAATTATGCTCTATCATGTTCTGTTCCCTATCCGAGTTAAATCTCTATCATTCCAGCAAAACATTCATCATCATATCTTCAATGTCAGGATCAAAAAGCTGCAGTGCCATGTTAAGCTCTGTTACGCCTCCACCGTATGAGGCTTACCCTCCAGCTCTTCCTTGACATAATCCGTGCCCATAATCTTTTTGACCACGCCGTCCACATCGAGCCGGATTGTATTATGACTTGTGTACGCCTCGTCACCTTCGGTGGTCACAGTGCCTTCCACATAGAATTTGTCATAGTTCAGCCCACGTGCGTCCGGCAGAATGCGGTAATAATGGCCCATATCCACAGAACGCAGCATTTCTTCACGAGTTACCAACGTCTCATAAAGCTTTTCACCATGGCGAGATCCGATGATCTTACACCCGGTCTCTCCGAAGACCTTCATCACGCCTTTGGCAAGATCACCGATGGTGCTTGCATCCGCTTTCTGGACAAACAGATCGCCCGGCTCGGCGTGTTCGAATGCGAAGGCTACCAGATCGACCGCCTCATCCAAATTCATAAGAAAGCGGGTCATGTTGGGATCGGTAATGGTAATCGGTGCCTTTCTCTTAATTTGGTCAATGAAGAGGGGAATCACAGAGCCACGGCTGCACATTACATTGCCATAGCGGGTACATGCCAGCACCGTTCCACCACGCTCGAATGCCTTCTGAGCACGAGCCTGTACGACCTTCTCCCCTACTGCCTTGGTCATACCCATGGTATTGATAGGATATGCTGCTTTATCTGTGGACAGGAATACCACCCGCTCCACCTTATTTTCCACCGCTGCCGTGATCACATTATCTGTGCCGAGAATGTTGGTTCTCACAGCCTCCATCGGAAAAAACTCACAGGAGGGTACTTCCTTGAGTGCTGCTGCGTGGAACACATAGTTAGCGCCGTACATCACGTCACGAACGGAGTCAACGTTGCGGACATCTCCGACATAAAACTGAACCTTTACGGCATGATCCGGATACTGCGCCTGCAGCGTGTGACGCATCCAGTCCTGCTTCTTCTCATCACGGCTGATGATGCGGATTTCTCCGATATCGGTGGTCAAAAAATGTTTTAAGACCGTTGAGCCGAAGGAACCGGTTCCGCCGGTGATGACCAGTGTTTTATTTTTAAATGTCTCGGTAATGTTGTTCATGCTTTTATCATCCTCTCTTCAGCCCGATAGGGCGGATTGTTGATACCGACTGGACTGCTGACGTTCACAAGCCCCACCGAGAATACAGGTCTTCTCTTTCCTTCCTTGCCTCTGTCTTGACGAAATGTTTCCTCAGGCTGGCTAGCTTGACTCCCAGCTTCCGCCACTCGCTGAAGAAACGATAAATCCAGGCAATGGGAACAAGGTATCTCCTGCCTCGCACAAACCTGTATTTGGGTGCAGCACTTAAGACCCTGTATGGGAGGAAGATTTCTCTTAAAACGCTGCCCAGCACTCCCACTGCACCACTTTTGCGATAGAGGTTAATCATCTCACTTTGTTGATTGGCCCGATTGTCGAAGCCAAAGACCCCATCCTCCAGAATCTTCTCTGCAGACTGCCGGAAAAAATCCTCCCGGGACTCTGTAGCCTGCTCTGAGAATGGGGCTGGCAGCTGAAGGGAAAACCATCGTTGGCAAAATGCCAGCACATTTCTAAGAAATGGCAGAAGTTCAACCTCTCTTGCCTTCTCCTCTATCCAGATCCAGTCCAGCTCTACCCTGTTCACAACGATGGCCAGATCCATAAAAGGCCGGAAGCCACTCCCCTGATTCATAAAATGCTTCCGAAGATGTGCCACCAGATACAGGAAATGAAAATTCCAGTCCAGTTTATTCCCCTCTACGTACTTCCAGAAGTCATTAAAGAATCCTTCCTGGCCGGAATGATTCACATTTTCCCTGTATATCAGGCGGTCATGGAGTTCAAACTCCATCCCGTTCTTGTAATATTGCCATTCCCGATCCGGCTGTTTATTGCGGTTTTCAAAGCCCTGCGCCAGAAGCACCTGATGAGCCGCTTCCCTGTCCCGGGTATGAACCACCAGGTCACTATCCCCCATGGTGCGCAGCCCTGGAACCGGATATAGCTCTGCAATTTCCGGTCCCTTGACAAAAAAACAGGGGAAGGTGATTGCAGCGTTCAGATCTGCTATCCATCTGCGACGGGTTCCATAAGCATAGATCGTATAGGAATAGGCCGAACGAAATTGGGGCAGATTCGTCTGGTAAAAGAGAATCCCTGAGACCTCATGCATCTTCCCATAGCGTTGAAGCTGGGCCAGATCCAGTCCATCCGGCAGTGTGCTCTTCCTGCCATTGATAAAGTCACTGAGAATTTGAATGAAAAAAAACTGCTCTTTTGTCATCGCTCGATTCATCGCACTATAGCACCGGTACTTTTCATGCCATCCAATATGGTATTCCACTCAAGTCCCGTGGCTGCTTTTTCAAAGCTTTTAAAATTTTCAAAAGCGAAACACTTTATCATTGAATTCGTCACGCTCCTTTTGTTCTTGCCCCATCAAAGCCCATTCATCTCAATCTATTCTTTAAACGATTGAGTATTATATTACATTCTTTATCCTTACGTGAAGAAATGAAGAAGAGTACAGATACAATCACGATAACCAATGCTATTTTTATACATGTTGAGACTATTCCAAACGATATGTTTCGTATACAAAGATAGCTGATACCAAACCCCGTAAATGTTGTCAAAAAGTACTTCATCTGTCTTCTCCAATATTGAAAAGATGATACTTTAAACACGTGTTTGAAAAGGATTGCTGGCTCATACCAAAAGCTCGTAAGAAGAAGACTAATTGCCGTCGCTGCCAAAATACCAAATGTACCGACAAATTTGCCCAATGCAACAGAAAGAACAATATTAATTCCCGCTCTAATCAACATCAAGTATCTAACTTGCTCGAACAGGCCATTCGCTTCTCTATACATCCATATGGGCGTCACCGCTGTTGTAATGTAAAAATTAAATGCAATGACAAAAACTGTCTTGCTGTCAAACAAATACTCCGCTCCAAGCCATATCGTAATAACATCATTAAATACAAGGCTGAATCCAACCAATCCCAGTGCAGCCACAAAATGATAAAAAAGTAGCGCAATGGTAAATATTTCAAATTGTTTCTTTTTATCACCCTGGGTGCTAAGATTGCCAATTCCGCTTATGAGTGAGGTAGAAATGATAGCAATAAACCCTTGAAGTGCACTGATCAGTGCGTAATAGTTTGAATAAAAGCCTACCGCTGCAGTGCTGACAAGCACTGAAATCAAAATATTATCCGTGTTATTTATTGCTACTGCTCCTATTTTATAAACAAATGTGGAATAAATTCTTTTTCTTATGGGTGCTACCTCAAAACTTACCGAATCTGTTTTCTTCTTTAAATCAGGATGTATTTTATCACATATAGCATTAAGAAGCAGATTATTAATGATTGTTGTGACAACCATGGCAGAAACATAAGCATAGTAATTCCTCCATAGCACAAGTACAACAATATACATTATTTGCAAGATAAAATTTGAAGAAAGCGTCACAAGCTTTTGTATCCTTTGTTCCTGGCACGCAGAAAGGAATGCCACCTTATGTGCCACAAAATAGGATGCAACGGTATTAACTAAAAAAAGGATATAGAATGCTATCAGATCCGTATCATTTAGGTTACTCTTAATTATTAACTTCAGAAAAGGTATCAGCGCAATCCCGACAGCAAATATGCCTAGAGCGAGAATAAAGTATATTTTTTTAAAATATTTGAGTAGTGAATTTATTAGCGCCGTATCATTATTTGCAACAGGTTGATAAAGCGAATACAATACAGCTGTATCAAGTCCGAGTTCTGCGAGAGACAAGACGGATAAAATATTTGAATACAACCCATTGATTCCCAAATAGTCAACAGACAAAAACGACAAGAATATTCTTCTACCCACAAAGGATAAAATCATTATTCCTACTTGAGCCACATATCCAAATAAAATGTTCAGAATCAGGTTTTTACTTCTTGAATTGCTCATTTGCGTTTTATCACCCAACTATATCTTCTCTTTAAACGTCTTAAAAACAACAAATTCGGAAGCCTAAATGGCTTTGGAACATATTTTCTTTGGAGAGCCTTTGTTGAAAGCTCTCCATCGTCATAGTCCTTCCAAAACTGGATTACGGCGTCGTGGGGGGGGGAAAATGGTTTGGTTAACGAATTGTTCGTTTTGAGAGCTGCTTCAACGGTCGATGTTTCAAAGCATATCTTCCCTTTTATCCGTTCAAACAGTTCAACTCCCTTGTCGGTATTTACCAATACAAGTGAGGTTCCCTTATTATAATTTCGCATTCTAAATCCTGAAGGCTGGTAACCCCAAAAGTCCGCAAGTGTAATATCTCCTTCGCGGTGAATACTTGTATATTTGCAGGTATGACAGCTCTCCCTTAAAGAATATCCAATGTTAAAGAGTGTAAAAAACGGGTCATCTACCGTATATTTTTGGTACTCGGTTCCGTCTTCAAAATCAATACGAACACTGCAATAATCCCAATACGGAGACTTATACCTAAGTCTGACATTCGCAATCCGCTTATTATATTCATCCGAAATTTCATTTAAGAATCTTTTAAAGCACTCATAGGATGGAACTCCATGACATACCAAATCAACAGTGAAAAGTCCATCGTAGTCTTTTCCCAGAAAGGATTTCAATGCGGTTACTTGACATGGTGTTCCGGTAAATAACACTTCCTTGCCTGCATCTAAAAGTCCTTTCACGCGCAAGTAAATATCATCTGTGTTCGCCTGAACATACTTTGAACCTCGAAACTTTTCTGCTGCTTCCCCATTACAGGCAACATCATATTCCGTGCAAAATGCTTCCCCCCATTTTACTCCGACAGCGACACCGCCATTATGAAAAATCTCATTTTCAAGCAGCGCGCATACCCCACCAGAGGTTGACTTTATTCGGGCTGGCCTCTTTTTGTTCCATGCTGCATAGACATTTTTTATAGTGCTTTCATACTGCTTTTCCATGTTGGCCGGACACTTCTTCGCACATAATCCGCAGGCAATGCATTTTTCCTCGTCAACATATGGATAAACAAATCCATGTTGTCCTTCTCTCATCTTAATCGCACTTTGGGGGCATATATTTGAACACATGCCGCATCCAGTACACGTGGTTAAGTCACATATCTCCATCACATCACCTGCTTATCTTCTCGTTAAAAATCTCCGGCAATCTGTCATAATAGTTTTCTTCAAAATATGGAGGAAGCGAATGATCTAAATCCGTTTTCAAAAGTTTAGTCGCCATTTCGTAAGCCTCGTCAAGAGATTCCGCCACATATACATAGTCATCATAAACGCCCTTGAACCATTCTGCGCCGGTTATAACCTTGTGATCTGTGGTTTTTATTATTATGACAGGTGTTCCGGCAACCAGTGACAAAATTGTTCCATGGTATCTGTCTGTAATGACTGCTTTATAATGCGCATATGTCTCAACTTCTTCCATGATATACTTTTCTGCATTTGCAACAATATCAGCAGTCTTTCCACCCTTGGTTGTATCGGTTCTGTCCACCTTGCAATGGCTTTTGCATTTCTTTATTAAAGCCGCAATTTCTTCATCGCTATAAAACTTTTCACCATCATCGCGACAGCAAAACATAATACCTTCACGGTTATAATTAAAGCTATAATTTCCGATAAGCGTAGTCACAATATCAGGAAACAGAATAACCGGAATATCCGGAAACATTTGCTTTGCCATTCCAAATGATACTCGGTCGCGTGCCAGGAAAAGCATATGCTTCATGCTGTTATAGCTTTCTGATGTTTTCTTCCTGTTTTCTTCTTTTTTGAAAAAAATTGTTTGTGGAAGCATCAACATATCTGCGTCCGGTAACACATTCATGACAGCTCGATGCATCTCGTCTGCAAACCCTCCAAGGTCGGTCGTTGTATAACCGCTCTGGAATACTATCAAATCCCCCGGTTCATAAAGACCGGCAAGCTTATTTAACAAGGAAAACGGCGTATTTACCAGCGCATTTGTCTCTATCTCAACAACCTGTCGGTCTCTGTAATTTTTTTTCAACCATCTCCTTATACATACACCTTGGGCTAAATCACCCAAATTGCTATGTGCTGGAATACCTAGATAAAAAATCACCTTTCCATCTCTTGAAAATCCATTCAAATACTTCAACGTTTTTCTGTACAGTTGATAACTCAACTGAAAATGCCTTGCTGCTAATGAAATATTTCTCGTTATGGAATTCGACAGCAAGGCTTTTTTAATCACATTCATCCTGCACCTCGTAAATCTCTAGATACTCTTCAAATCTCTCATGCATATCGAATGCCTTTGACCTTTCAAGACAAGCTCCCCTACTGTATGGTTTCGTTTCACAGATTCTGTAAATCTCACCTTCCAGAGCATCTATATCGTCACACGGAACTACACTGCCACATGTATCGTCTATAATTTCAGGGCTGCCGCCTGTCTTGAACGTAAGCACCGGTGTGCCGCAAGCCAAAGCCTCCATATTCACGGTCGGATAGTTTTCCTCTCGTGTGGGGTTTACAAACAGGTCTGCTGCTGTGTAAATCTCTGCAAGCTCCTGTTGATCCTGTGTTCTATGGATGGAGATAATGTTTGGTGGTAGTTGCTGATCCACATTTTCATCCGTTCCAACCAACACGATTTGATATTTTTCCCCGTCCAGTCTGTTTGCCAACTCCAGGAAAACATCTAATCCTTTTCTCTTGCCCCAGCCGAATGACACACCCAGCAGTACGGACTTATCTGCAGGAACATTATGCTGTAAACGGAAACTGTTATTACTCGGCTTGAATATAGACAAATCTATACCGTTATGAATCACTCGAACCGGATAGCCCCTGAGGTACGACTCCTTGACCAGGTCCGCCAGCCACTTAGATGGGGTAACGATGGTCATATTCTCGACGCCGGTAAACCATTTCTTCTTAAGTTTCCACATTGTTTTTGTGCGGTCAACGCAACTGGCCGGATACTGCCTATATTGTTGGCAGTTATGACATCCTGTCTTCCACCTTCCACACTTTACCATGGTAAAGTGTGGACATTGCCCTGTAAATGACCAGCAATCGTGCAATGTCCATACTGTTTTTATATTGTGCTTTTTAATATAGTTAAAAAGCATCGGTAAATTGATATAGCAATTGTGCAGGTTATGAAAGTGAATGATATCTGGGTTAATATCCTCTATGCTCCTTAGCACTTTTATTGTCGACAACAATGCAAAGCATCCGTTCAAGCCAGTATAATAGGCAAGTTTTTGATTCAATCTGTTAAAGAAATCCGAGCAAATTATGATATCGCCCGGCCTGGCGAGCTGATTGTTCTTGTGTCCCGGGTAAGCTTGATAAACAATATAGCCTGATTTCTGTGCAGTCTCTCCTATCCCGGAGGCTATCTTCCCCGTGCTGCCAAAATTGCCCAGATTCATAGATAGAATGGTTTTCATTGTTCTATGTCCTATCATCAATTATTTCATAGATATTTCTAACAGAAAGCCCATAAAACATCAAGATATATATCATCGGAGAAAACGTTAGCTTCTCACCAAACATAAGTATCAGCAATACTACACCTATCAGCACTTGTTCTATTTTTCTCTCAGAGATTCTTTTTACAAGCTGCACATACCCAGCAACAAGTATACTCGTGTACACTATTCCATAAGTTGCAAGCTCACAGAGTAGTGTATTGGTGTTATGAGTAGATGCGTATCCATATTTCATAAGACTTATCTCTGGAAAAGTATCATTAACATAGATTAAACCTTTCCCAAAGATTGGCCCTTGTAGCCACATCTCTATATTTGCAAAAACAGATGCAAACCTCGCAACGGTTGTATACCTTTTCATATTGCTGAATTTATTAAAAACTATGCCATCAGTGCTTAATAAATCTGTCTTTAATAGCAAAACAAGCAATCCTGCAATAATCAATACAAGAGTCGCCATCTGCTTCTTTTTTACTAAAAGCCTACGAGTATCTTTTACAAGATATAGTATTAAATAAAATATCACAGCTATATATCCTGTTGTGGAATACGTAAGTCCCAATGCAATTAAATAAATAAAAAGCCTATATATTTTAAATTTCTTTCCATAGTATGTGTAAAAAAGCAAGCCTAGCATTAAGAACATCTGAAATACTCCAGGCTCTCGAAAAATCCCGTAATTTCTAACTGTCTCTCCCGCAACTGTAATCATGCACACTATTAGATTATAAAAACCAGTTCCTGCTGAATTGTAGAATACTGGAAACGAAGCAACCAATGTCTTACTTATTGTCGCCAATATCGTACAAAAAGCAGATGTCACGGCGAAAAAGAACATTATTTTTTCAAATGTTTCAACGAATTGCTCAAATGGGAATGTTCTCACAAATAAAAAGCCCAATATAAGAATACAGCACTTATAAAAATAACCGGTTCTAAGATCTGAGTTATAAACACCCGTTATCAATACAAGAATGCACATTATCATACACAAAAGAGCTGGCCGATGTACCCTCCTTAAATCCATCGATCCCATATTGGAGAGAAATAACAACCCAAGGGTTGATAACAGCACGCAATATTTTATAATTTCAAAATTGCTATTTCCATTTGTTCCAAACCACAATGTATCATCTGAAACAACAATTAAAACCAGAGTAGCCCAGAATAACGATTTACTTATTCTCGCTCTTCCCCACTCCACTACAATACCTCCGTCGAAATCATTCCAATGATTTTATCTGCCATAACCACATTATTTTTATGTTCACTCACAAAACTATGTGCCGCTTTTCCCTTCTTGATTAACTCGTCCTTAGGCAGATTTAAAATGTACTTCAGCTTGTCAGCAATGCCAGAACAACTGTCCTCATCAAAAGCATACATATAATCAAAATACTCTTCCGGTATGCCCGGAAGCCTTGTAGATGCAACTGCTGCTCCTGAAAGCATATATTCCATCGTTTTAGAAGGGAATGAATACTTCGCAAATTTCTCGTCCGTCGGTCGCGGATTCACAAGCAACAAAGCACGCTTCTCATAGGCAACGGCTTCCTC
>CAVLCU010000009.1:14194-18985 GCA_963661545.1 Lachnospiraceae bacterium
GGCTTCCTCTGGCGAAACGCATCCCATGTATCTGATGTTTTTATACTTCTCCTGTACGCTTTTTAGCTCCTCAACATACGTTCCTTCCCCGAAAATGTACAGTTTAATATCTTTACGATCCAGCGAAATAAAAGCTTCTGTCAAAGCCTTTACCCCATATTTTTCATATACGCCTCCAGCATACATTATGTAGTTTTCATGTTGTTCCGATATTTCCGTATCCTTGCCATCCGCGAAGCCTTCCACAACAATATATGGTTTTCCTTTCTCGTTCACCACTTCGTTGATTGATTCAGTCAACGGTATATAGGCATCATAAGACTTCAAGTCCGCATCGGATATTTTTTGGTATATACTCAGAAACCATTTTTTTATCGCGCTCTCTCTTCGCCCCTTCATATTAGTTGCTAATGTCGGTATGTCGGTCACGACCGCACAAACTTTGATGCCGTATTTTTTCGCTACTTTTCGTGCCGGAATCGCAATTACCGGAATCAAGGGATCTACAATTATCGATGCCTCTTTTGCATTTTTACCCTTGCACCAGCTCTTCACATATTTTCTTGCCGCCATGAGTAGGGACAGATATCTTGTAAATTTCCCATTTCTGAACGGAAGATACTGGTATGTGACTCCGGATTCATCAAGTTCTTCTTCGTAAGGAAAATTCCTTTGTGCGACAGTAGACGCAGAAACAGGCAAGGCAGATAAGGCTGTCACATTTCCCTTGTTGGCTTCTGATAATCCGCTTATCATCAGTCTAAAAAACTTTTGCTGAGGATCAATCGCCGGTCTTATTCTCTTTTTGCAGATTTCTTCATATTTCTTTTGTGAACAGGAATTCACCACAACAAGTATATCCACGACAATCCTCCAAATCTTTTACCCTCTACTAATGATGAATGAATGCACCATCGCAATCGTCTTCATTCCGAGCACGTTTCTGGTCTTCGCCATTTTAAGAAACGTCTCCTTAGCTCTTCCTAAATGCTTTATCATCTCGCATTGTTCCCAGCCGGGATATTTCTTCTCATAGCTGTCTATGTAAGCAATAATCTCTTTTTTGCTTTTTCCTGACTTGCACATCATAAGCAGTGCACCATACAGAATATCTGTAACCGATTTTTCCTTGATTTCCCTTGGATATTTCCTTCCAAGCTCGTCCTCAAGAATCTTGAACGCCTTCACCATATCTGCCTCATCAAGCTTTGTATTATTGGATAGCGATGTAGGGCGTTGATAATAGTAATACAGTGGCTCGTTCAGGTAATAAGCACTCCCGCATGCGTCTATTGCCCTGATTACGAATGCCACATCTTCACACCGTCTCAGCTCTGGGTATCGGATGCTTTTCTCTCTACAATTGGAAAGTTTGTAGAATTTTCCAATTGTATGATTTCTTACATAAATCATACATTTGGACATGGAAATAGCTCCGCCATTGCCATAATACAATGATCTGGCGTTCTTTTTCTCTTCCCCGTTTGTCGTATAGTAATCGTAGATTACTGAGTTTACATTATTTTTCTTCAGAACATCCTCAATTCTCTCCAAGAGGTGAATGTCAACCCAGTCATCGTTATCTATAAATGTGATCCACTCGCCCTTTGCGGCATCCATTCCAATATTACGAGCTATACCGGGACCGCCATTTTTCTCTGTCTTAAAAATCCTTATTGTAAGCGGTGATACTTTTGCATATTTACAAAGTTCATCATAGGAATTGTCTGCAGAGCAATCATCAACAATTATGACCTCGAAGTTCTTGTATGTCTGCCGGCACAGAGATGTGAAATACTTTTGCATGAGCGAAAAGCTATTATACAACGGCGTGACAATCGAATATTTGGGGTTGCCGATTTCCACTCTTTCTTCTCCATCCCCAAGTCTTGGAAGGATTTCATCGCTGACACTCACCGTATACAGCCCCCTATGCCCTTCAAACACAGAATCAAAGCAGACTTTATCGCCCCTATGATTCCACCTCGGATGTAGATCGCACCTAGTATCATTGTCATACTTAAACGGTGCGAACACTCTGGCAATGACTTTGACGTCATTCTTTGTCTCGTCCCCATCCATAAGTTTGACCTCTGCAATTCTCGCTCTATCTGGGTAAGTATCCGTGACAATCAAGCTTCTGTCCGGACTGTAGCTTGGATGACCGTCATTGCTGAGCTGGGGCCAGCAGTGGGTGTATTCCTGTGCTTTATCGGTCATATAGTAATAACCGGGACCGCCGTCCTTCTTGTTTTCAAAGGCAAGGATATGCTCATCGTCCTTCCAGAAGCAGTGGCTGACCATATCATCATCGGAGAGGACATACATGTTCTTTCCATCTGCCGCATCAAATGTGATCAGCCTCGTGTATTTCCTCTCGCCGACAAACCAACGGTACAAAACCATGCAACGTTTTCCGCTCGGACTGAGCATGAGGTGGTTGACCTTATGGACAGAACCGGCTTCCTGCATCTCCGAACGCGGCTGGAAGGTTGCGAAGTCCTTATATGTAAGGAGCGACTCAACATCACCTGTGGTGAGGTCAATCTTCCACACTGCCGTTGCATCCGGCAGGGCTACGCCCTTCGTTTCCTCCGGCACGTTGTAATAACCGTATCCGGGTCGCAGATTATAGAGGCGTGAGAAGTCAAGCGTAAGAGCAGTCTTGCCGTCAGCAGAAACCGTATACACAGGCGCAGGAATGACACGCGCCTGTCCGCTCTCAAGTTCTTTAATCACAGACACATACTTACCGTCTCTGCAATCATTGAAAAGGATACGGGAAGAAAAATCCGGTCCGAGCCACTGGAGCATACAGGACTGCTGTACATTCCATGAGCTTGTCTCAGCTATCTTCCTTACTCTGTTCTTATCATCCTCTGGCGACTCTGTATCAATCAAAATAATATCTGCCTTTTCCTTCGGACTCACATCAGACCAGGTATCTCTCGCTCTCATACAGAGCATATAGCGGTCAGACGCATCCCACGGAGATTTATCATAGTAACCGAAGAAATACTCATGAGCCAAATCATCAGGACTTATGAGCACAATCTCTCCCTCGCTCTTAATCTTAGGGGAAACTGCATACATCATCCGCTGATAGACCCGTTTGATGACCTTCTTCACGCCGGGGACTTTATTCAATTGGTAGTTGATTTTCTGTTCTAAGCTCATTTTTACCCTTCCTACTCATCGTAGGAAGAGAAGCTTATCTGTTCCTCCTTATCCCCTTCATGCAGCTTGCAGCGTGGATCGGCATTATCCATCCAATCTTCAGAAACGGATATATCAGTTTTGCCTTCGTATCCATGTGCTTAGTATCCACAGGGAAGTTATTATCCACTTCTCTGCGGTATCGCCGCACTCTTTTCTTAGCCTTCCGCCTGTATTCGGCTTTGGTGTATTTGCCTGCCATCTTATCAAGCGAGACTATGGCTGCAGTTGCTATGAATGCATTGATAGTGTCTGCATATTGTTCATACAGCCCCATCTGCATTGCCTTTTCCCTCAGGGCAGTTGCCGCGCCACCCCACGGGTCATCATCCTTTGTATCGGACTGACTTCCCGCACGGTTGACATATTCGTAAACCGTACCTTTGATGAAGGAAAAGGACTTTGCA
This sequence comes from Lachnospiraceae bacterium, assembly GCA_963661545.1. GTDB lineage: Bacteria > Bacillota > Clostridia > Lachnospirales > Lachnospiraceae > Scatomonas. The sequence goes on from CAVLCU010000009.1 coordinate 17,818, forward strand.
CAATGCATGAGCAAGAAAGTATAAATTGCTTCTTCTCCTACTTTATGTTCTGTAAATCCTATTTTGTTCTTCAACAAAAGCTCGGTTTTAACTGCCTTTCTCCACCCCCCCCATGAGAATTTACCGGTCATTTGATTGCGCAGCAAATCATCCTTGGAGAGAGCTTGGTAGTCGGACATATGCTCTGTTCTTTGAACACAAAAGTCCTCATCTACCTGATCTATATCAATGAATACGACATCTGCCGTCTCATGTGATAGCTTATCAAAATAATCGGGCTTGATTACATCGTCCGAATCAATAAACACGATATAATCTCCGGTTGCGTTTTGTATTCCTTTATTTCTCGCAAGCCCGGGACCGGCATTTTCCTGATGGATCACTTTTATCCGGGAGTCCCTGGTTTCATACTCCTTCAACACATCGAGGCTTCCATCCGTGGAGCCATCATCCACCAGTATCAGTTCCCAATCGAGATAGGTTTGTGCAATGACGCTGTCGATGCACCGTCCAACAAGTTTTTCTATGTTATACACAGGTACGATTGCAGAAATCGTCATGCGCTCACCTCCAGTTTTCAAATCTTTCATCCTTATATCTTCATCTCGGCTTGAGTCATTTATCTGATCACAACCTTCTCGCCCTTACTTGTTCTTTGAATCATTTCCTGTCTTGAGAGCTCGCCCAGATTCCACGCATAAGGCTTTGACTTTTCAGCGAACTTTTCCCACGTTGAAATAACTCTCGCAGGATTTCCTGCCACAATGACATTGCTTTCGGGAATGGATCTCACAACCACGCTTCCCGCCGCAACAATCACGTTATCCGCAATCGTCACGCCGTACAGGATTACTGACCGCGCTCCGATAAAGCAGTTATTGCCAATGGTAATCTTTCCAAACAGATCTGATGTGTTCGGCAGAACCTTGCTTATGCTGTTGTCGTGCGTAACAAATTCCACATGTCCGGCTACCGTAGTACCAAGACCGATTGAAATGAGATGCGGCTCGTTAATGGCTATATTGCTGCATATATTTGTCCATGGCTGAGTACCCCCCCCCGATTTTTATTAAGTGCTTCGGGATATCCGGCTAATTTCACTCCGCGTTTCATGAACCATCGGTTGAGTGTCTCCTTATGTTTATCTCGGCGTATTTTTCCGAGAAGC
>CAVLCU010000009.1:18995-20433 GCA_963661545.1 Lachnospiraceae bacterium
AGAAGCTTTGCAAAAAAATATCCGGCAGTTGGACTCATATCATTCTCACTTCCTCAAAAATTTCTTATAAACCCAGTTCTGCATCGAGGCCGGCAAGATAAACATCCCAGTCTGTGCCACGGCAACCTTTGCGTAATCAGTAAAACTGCTGTAGCCCATCTTCCAGAACTTCTTGATCGTATCTATGTAGCTTTTTGTGTTCTCCCAGGACTTTCTTCTCGCCGCCAACTCATCGCTACTTCTGAACCACAGCAGAGCCTCGTCAATGTTTTCTGCCTTATAACCCTTAAACAGCATTCTGCCAAAGAGGTCTACATCCTGATTTCTTTTCATGTCACTGTATCCGTCTTCAGCCAGCACAGCACTTTTTCTATACATGACTGCCGGATGGTTGAATGCGGATCTTTTCTTAGCGTAGTTATATATGGCTTCTGATGTCAGGGGAACCTTTCGCTGTGAAATTACGTTGTCCGGAGTGCCCACAAACTCATCAATGTGGCTGCCGACAATCGCAAGCATCGGCTTTTCTTCAAACCGCTTCAGCTGCTTTTCACAACGATCAGGCTTTGAGATATCATCCGTGTCCATGCGGACAACAAGCTCGTTTTTACAGGCCTTAAGCCCTTCGTTCAGAGCTATGCCCAAGCCTAAATTCTTTTCGTTCACCACGATGTGGAGATATGGTTTATACTCATCCACAACAGCATACAGTTCATCGGTAAGCGGGCCGTCCTCGACAAGCACGATTTCATTCGGCTTGACTGTCTGATGAAGCATGGAATCGAGAGCCAGTCTGAGATATTCGGGATGTTCCTTTTTGTATAAAGACATTAAAACGCTATACTTTTCCAAACTCACACCCCCAACAGCTCTCTGGCTTCCTCTTGTTTTTTCTCATATTCTTCTCGGCTTACTCTGCCAGCCTTCAGCAGGTAATCTCCGAAGTCATCTGTGATATCAACCTCATCGACATCCGAGCCCTCAATGCCCTTCTGTTTGAAGAACACCTGCTTCACGGTATCAATTACGATCTTGAAATCACCCACAAACGTAACGTTCTTTATGTATTCCAGATCCGTCTCTAGCTTTCCATCCCAGCTTATGGCATTCCTGCCTCTCGTCTGAGCTAAGCCACTGAGACCGGGTCGAACGCTGTGTCGCTGTCTCTGTTCCGGTGTCATGAAAACCATGTCTCTAACTAGTTGCGGTCTCGGCCCAATCACACTCATATCGCCTTTTAAGATATTGAACGCTTCCGGCAGCTCGTCGAGACTTGTGCTTCTCAAAAACCTGCCATACCGATTCAGTCTCACCTCATCCGGCAGAAGCTTTCCGTCTTTATCCTTCCTGTTATCCATCGTGCGGAATTTGATGAGTTTGAATATCTTCTCATCTTTTCCCGGTCTGTCCTGCGTAAAGAAAGGATTTCCACGCATGA
>CAVLCU010000009.1:20443-32149 GCA_963661545.1 Lachnospiraceae bacterium
CATGAAGATTGCTCCAAGGATAATAAGAATGAGATACAACCAGGAAAACACGATTATAGCCGCCAAGGCACAAAGTATGTCCAGCGGTCTCTTTATGAACTTTTCATAGGGTCCTTTGTGTCGATCCATATCCTCGTGTCTGTTCTCACTCATCTGAAGCATCTCTTAATCATCTCAATCACGATTTCCTGCTCCTCCGCCGTCATCTTGTTATCACTTGGCAGGCAGCATCCACGCTCAAAGATATCCGCTCCCACATCCATCACACCGCCATCCATATAGGCATTGGTGCGGCATCTTATGGTGCCTTCCCTGCCCACGCATTCATGCATTCGATACATAGGCTGCATATGCATGGGTTTCCAGATTGGTCTGCCTTCTGCGTTAACAGAACTAAGCGCCTCAAGGATTTCCGTCGGGCAGGATTTGCCACTCTCGGAGATATATAAGGCTTCTGTTTCTCCCCGAACCTGCCTGCACATGGCATCCTTGTCTATAATCAGGGCGGATAGCCAATAGTTGGGCTGCGTGCCCTCTGTGATGGGATTCATCTTTAGCGGCAGCTCCTTGAGTCCCTCTTTGTACCGCTCATACACTGCCTGTTTCTGTGCAATATGCTCCTCAAGATGCGGATACTGACCACGAATTACCCCGGCGATCACATTGCTCATGCGATAGTTGTACCCCACTTCCTCATGCTGATACCAGGGGGCAGCTTCTCTCGCCTGGGTGGACCATTTGCGGACTCTGTTGGCATCCTCCAGGCTATTCGTCAGCAGACAGCCGCCGGAAGAACCGGTGATAATCTTATTTCCGTTATAGGAGATAGCACTATAGTCACCAAAGCTGCCGCACTGCTTTCCGTCTACTGTAGCGCCCATGGCTTCCGCTGCATCCTCAATGAGGATCGCATCGTGCTTCTCACAGATTCTCCTGATCTCATCCATCCGTCCGGGGAAGCCATAGAGTTCGGCCACCACCACCAGCTTAACGTCGGGATACAGATCAAACGCCTTTTCCAGTGCCACAGGATCCATGTTCCAGCTACTTTCCTCTGTGTCAATAAACACAGGAATACCGCCTTCATAGACCACAGGGTTCAGCGTTGCGTCAAAGGTCATATCGGAGCAGAAAACCCGCTTGCCTTCCAATGCACCGTGAGAAATGGCAGGCTTTCCATAGATTCTCTCACCGGCGAGCTTGCAGCACAGGTGAAGGGCAGCGGTACAGGAAGAGAGCCCCACCGCATACTTCATTCCGATCTTCGCAGCCGCGATTTTCTCCACCTCGTTGATGTTTTGGCCGACCGTGGACATCCAGTTGGTTTCATACGCCTCGGTCATGTACTTCAGCTCTTCGCCATGCATGGTCGGCGTGGCGAGCCAAACTTTCTTATCAAACCTTTCCATCCCGCGAAAACGCTCGTCATGCAAAAAATCCATCTTGCTTCTCCCTTTTCCCTTCCCACATCTCTGGTGGTAGTTGATATCCTCATTTTCAGAGACCTGTGTGCGCATCATCAACCGACAACGTCATCCATCAGCTCATCAATTTGTGTCATTCTTGCCGAACCGAATTCCTTGTATATGCGATAATATTTTATCCCGAATTCCCTTTTGCAGATAATTGTCATTTAATTTTGCCTTACTATACTGCAAATAGGTTCCACCTGTTTTTTCAATCAGCAGTGCTGTAAAAAATCGTTCCCAACTAAAATAATCTGTACTTTCGATATATTCCGAAGGATTCTCTAAAATATCCCGTAGCCTACCATCCTGGATGATCTCACTGACAAGTAGCAACCACTCAAATGACTCCGGCAAATATAAATGTATCTTTTTATTTCGGCTTACAAGGTGTGCGACTCGATTCATCTGAGATGCAAATGCTGCGCCATCTGCAATGACCAATATTTCATCTTCTGCTCCAGCTTCAACAAGACAGCTAAATATATTTGATTTTCCCTGCGCTGATCTGCACGTAAGACCGTTCTTATCCGCAATTGCTCTAAAAAATTCATATCCGGAATTGCTGTCCTCAAGCAAAATCTGATCGGGATTAACCACTGTATCTGCTACATCGCTTATATCGTACAGGCGGTACATTTCATGATATACAGGTTGCAGACTTCCATACTTCCCAGAGCTCTTTATCCCATATACTTCTTCTACACTGATCGGAAGCATCTCCAAATTCTCACGCGTTACAATCACAAAATAATTGCTGCTGCCTTTGACCAGAACCGCAAACTCTTCCAACTCCACAAAGGACGAGCCCTCATCGATAAATACGATCGAATCATTGATGTAGCTAATCTGTTCCTTCCAAAGATCTCCCTCTATCACACGGCATGGACATTCGCAGGAAATCGTCACGCCACTGTTTGTATCAAGATGTGACTCCCGTATCATCTCAACAAGAGTCGTTTTCCCGGTTGCACTGTTTCCCTGAATAATGGTCAGATTTCGCCTGACATCAAACTCATATTTCAGATATCGGTTTTGAACGATAACATGGTAACGACCCTTCATACTTACACGAACCTCCCTGCTATACAGACAAGACTGTCCATGTCCTTCACGATTTCATCCGTGTTCACTACGTGAATTACAAAAGGCTGATCGCCAAAATTCATAATATGCCTGAGATTCACGGTTATATCCTGTTCATCGCCAATTTTCAAAAGCCATCCAGCACAATTGTCACCACAATTTGAAGCATTAAACAAACGATCCGGCATTTTCTTGATCAAAATCAACGTTTTCACTCCACCCGAAAGAGAGGTTGGAGGGATGATACCCATGACAGGGCTTTCAATCGCATGACTGCTAAGAACCTTTGACTTATCGATATCAGCGATCATCTTCTGGACTTCTTCATCCTCAAGCCATTTGACGTCATATTGATTCTTAAAAAAGAGGGAAGTGTTATACACAACATCCTTTATTTTCCCAAATTTTATATGAAGCATATAATATTCCCCCCCATCCCGTTTACTCTCATCCTGCTTATTCTCTCACGCTTAAACCTTTAAAAAGCTGGTTGGCTCTTAAGGGTGACATCTTGTGCTTTGTACAAAATTGTTGAAGCAACCTGATTTCCATATATAATGTTTCATTCATCATCTTTGCACCTCCAGACCATCAGCTTTCCCTCCATTTTCCACATTTTTCTGCTCACGAGGGCAGGATCCCTGGCGGCAGATTGCAGGAAAAGCCAGACGCTATGATGCAGTCTGGCCTTTGAAATAACTTCACGAATGGTTCCGTGCCAGGCAACTCCCACCATCCAATCGGTGCTGACTGCTTGCTTCCTCAATCCTTATGCCTCTCGAAAATCTACCTCATCAGGCCTTTTTCCTCAGGCAAACCAGGATGCCTCCTGCGGATAGCAAGGCGGCGGCGGCCAGTCCCAGCATAATGGGGGCTTCCCCTGTATCCGGGGAGGTTCGGTCTGTCTTCTGATTGCCCTCCGTCTTCTCCGTCTTGTTGTGATCCGTGTTGGGACTGACAGAGTTGTAAGCCAGGGCACTGACCGGAAGTGCCAGGGTCATAAGGATTGCAGCGGCCAGGGCTGCCAACTTCTTACCTGCGTACTTTCTCATAATTTACCTCCTTCGCTCTACAGGAAAGGGGATGCCCGGCTTATGAGCTTGCATCCTTCCCTTTCCCACTCTTGCCTCCATGCTTCTTGTTTTAGTCTTCCACTTCCTGGTAGAAGAGCCGGATGATCATGGCCTCCAGCTGGCTGTTGTCTACCTGGTATTCTTCAAACTCCTCTCCCTGAACCATCTGACCGGGGAGGGTGAGGACATTGGCTGTATCATAGGTATAATCCCTCAGCTGGCTCATTTCCCCGGCGGACAGGTTGGTGAGGATGACCTTGTCCAGGAAGGGATGCAGGGTATCGTAGAGGGATTCTCCCCCCCGGTCCCTGAGAGAGTCAATGAGGGCTGTCACGTAGGTGGTCTGGCGATGCATCCGATCCTCTACGGAATTGAATTGGCTGGTGTCCCGGGATTGAACGAAACGGGTGGCCGCCTCTCCTTGCAGGCGCAGGATGCTTCCCTGGGTGAAGCTGGGATCGATCCAGGTATAATCCTGATCCAGGGTCACCTCCACCCCTCCCAGAGCGTCATTGACCTCTGCGATTCCCGGAAGACTCAGGGACAGGTAGCCCTGGATCTCTGTGCCAAAGAGCAGGTCTTCCACGGTCCTGGTCTGGGCAAAGCAGCTGCGCTTGCCCCCGGTGCTATAGGCATATTGAAGACAGATCTGGCCTGTTACTGTCTGGTCTACATTGCCCAGACTGCTGTAGATATCCAGCTCTGTCATGGCATTGCGGTTAATCTGCAGGAGCTGCCCCTCCTGGGTCTGGGTGTTGAGAACCAGGAGGATCAGGCAGTCAGCCTGACCGGCATCTCCGGGAGCCAGATTCTCATCGACGAAATCCTCCTCCCGCTCATCCACCCCTATGAAGAGGTAAGTGCAGATATGGGGGTTGGAACGATAGGTTTTCCCCCCATAGGTGATCAGGGAAATGCCATTCTGAGGATCGTTCAGCTCCTCTGCCCGCAATCTGGCGGCCTTCTTCTCCCTGGCATCCTCCTGAAAAGACCGGATCAGGAAGAAGGCCAGCAGAGCTCCAACCCCGGCGCACAGGATCAGTATGATGCGGTTGAATCCCTGGATTTTCCTCCTCTTCCTCATGACTTACTCCTTCTCCGTCAGGACGGCTCCCACCAGGAGGCGGTTGTCTCCGTAGCAGGTAGACAGGATAACCATGGGCCGGTCTGTCCCGGTCTCTATCTCCTGGGAATGCCAATAGGGAATACTCCGAACATGATCCAGGGAATCCAGGAAGGCGGCATATCCCTTCTGACTGCTGCAGTCATAGGTGGCCAGGATATTCCTGGTATCATAGACCTGCACCAGGGCGATGGTATAGGTATAGGTATGGGTCTCGGTATAGATCTGAATCCGGGAATGTGCCTCCCGGTATTCCTCCTCCTGCCAGAGGTCCAGGGAACCAAACATGGTATCATCCTTCATCCGGTGGCCGTAAATGACGGTAACCGCATCCTCAAATGGATCCGGATTCAGGTCGGACTCGGTAAAAATAGCCCCCGGATATCCCTCCCCGCCTTCTATCGTATGGTTCTCATAATAATCCGGATCCTTTGGGCTGCTCTGGAGAATGGGATAATCGATGCTTGTGTCCTCTATGCGGATCCAGCCATAGATATCCGGATTCTCTTCCTGCAGGGCCCGGAAGTTGATGGGACTGACGAAGGCCGTCTGCCCCTGGGCCGACTGTTCCCCGGTTCCATCCCGATCTGCACTCCCGGTTGGATCCCCCTCCCGGTTATCCGATCGGTTTCCTTCCCCATCGCCCCCCTCTCCTGTCTGCCCCCCGGAATCCTTCCGGGCACTGGCAGCCAGGTCTCTCAGCCTCTCATTCACATCCCGAGAGGACCCCAGACGGCTCTGATAAAAAATCATCCCGATTATAGATACGCCAAACACCAGCACAAGGATAAGCAAAACAATCTTTTTACGCATCATCCCCTAGCCGTTCTTCCTTCCATTGCGGAAGATGAGAGACTTCTCATAGGGTACCACTCCCAGGACTACCTCGTCCAGATAGCGGACCACATCGTCGGACCGGCGGATCTTGTCATTGACCAGATAGGGGATGCACAGGAGGACAAACATGCCTGCCAGCCCTGCCAGGGCTCCCTTTTCCGCCTGACTGACCACTCCCCTGTCGTTGGGCTCCTGGGCCACCTCGGCGGATTCCACCAGGGTAGGGGGATCGGTCTGGGTAATCTCACTCATGCGCTGGGAGGCCTCATTGGTGATGGTATCGCACAGAACCTTGGACAGCTGGGCGTCCGTGGTGGTACACATGATGGTAAGGATTCGAGTGTCATCGGTATGAGAAATGGACAAGGACCGGCGCACCTGGGCCCGGCTCATGGTAATGCCCATTTGCTCTTCTACGGTTTCGATGGCCTTGTCCAGCACCGGTTTGCTCCGTACCATGACCACGAAATCATCGGACAGCTGGGTGCCGATCTGCAGGTCAGAGAGATTGGTGATGGAGGTGGTGGCAGACAATACATAGAGCATGGAGGAGGAGGTATAGGTATATTTCTGCATATAACGCATGCCTCCCATGCCTGCAGCCCCCAGAAGTGCTCCCAAAATCAGCAGGGGCCAGAACCGGATCACATAGCGGAAGAGATCCCACAGATCAATCTGGTCAGCCCCGGGAGCTGTTCTCCCACTAACCGGGGAGGCGGCAGAGCCTGTACGGCTTGCGCCTGCATGATTTGTCCCGGAGACAGAAGCCCCCTTCTCTGCATAGCTGGCGCCGGAGGCGGCAGATGACGGTTTGGAATCTTGCATCTTCACTCCCCCTCCTTGCCATAATATTTGTAATATTTCTTGCCGTAGCCATCGGATTGTTCTTTGGACTTGTTGAGAACAATGCCCAGAAAGTTCTCATTGACCTTCTTCAGCTCCTGGATGTTCTTGCGAATCTCCTTGCGGCTCATCATATTGGCCCCCACTACCATCAGGGTGGCATCCGCCAGGGAGGCCACAATGGCTGCATCGATGACCAGACCCAGAGGCGGAGTATCGATAATCACCATATCAAAGGCATTGCGGGTCTGCTTCAGGAATTCCTCGAAGGTGGCCCGCTTCAAGAGCTGGGTGGAATTCCGGGTCATGCGCCCGCTGGGTGTCAGATAGAGGCCTTCTATATTGGTGGAATACAGGGTCTCCACCATGCTGATCTTGCCGGTGAGATATTCCGTAAGACCCGGGGTATTCCTCTTGTAACCCAGCTTCTTATAAAGGATGGAATTCCGAATGTCCGCATCCACCAGGAGAATCTTCTTCTCGAAGTCCTCCGCAAAGGCCTTGGCAATGCCCAAAGCCATGGTACTCTTGCCTTCGTTGTTCACACAGCTGGTAATGCATATGCTCTTCTGACCCAGCCCGGAAAACTCCGCATTGACCTTAATGCGGCGGAAGGTATCCCGCATGGCACCGGACAATTCGGTTTCTTCCTGGAGTTCTATATGATTCATAGAATAAAAAACCTTTCTTTTTTCCCTGCATCCATGGTTTAACAATTGATGTGCCCGACATCCCCTCCAATGTACCATATTTCCCATAAGAGGGCAATAGACAAATCACCTGCCTCTGCCCAGAATCCGCTCCGCCAGTTCCTGCACCTCTGGCAGGTGGGAATGAAGGCTGTCTCTTGCCTGAAGGAGAGCCGATGGGAAAGCTGCAGTCATGCGGTCATAGCGTCTCATGGCCATCTGCTGACCAAGGCCTACATTTTGAGCCTCCGCAGCGAAGGAATCCCGGGTAATGGCATGGAGATTGTAGGTATTTCCGATACTGACCGCCATATTCTCTGTACTGCTGTCGTAGACCTGGGTGCTTATGATATCGTAGGCGGGTGACAGACGAAGGGTTTTCAGGTCTGGCCCATAGAGGAGGGAGAGATTCTTAATGTGGTTGTCTGTATTCCCTACCAGATAATTGAAGATGCAGATGTCCCAAAGTCGAAGCTGATCCTCGATGGGGGAAGAAGAATATCGCCGAAGAAGATCAAACATCTTCTTCAGGTATCCCTCCTGCTTCTTCTCATACTTATCTGCAGATGCAATGCCCAGGGCCTGGGCAAAATCCTCCTGATGCAGACGAAGAGGAAGGGGCAAGCCTTCAAGGCACTGAGGGCTTTCTGCAAATGTCCGGTCATAGCGGCGAGTGGCAAAGAGGAGTGCATCCTCCGAGGTCCTAGCTCCTGAAAGCTGAAAATCCGCACCGCCAGAAGGTCTTTGGGCCGTGGGCTTTGGAAAAACGTCTGTCCGGATAATAAAGCTTTCAGGAATCTGAATCCCCAGATTCTGAGCGGTCAAAAGACATAATCGCTCGTTGGCTACAATTTTTTGCAATCTTACGTGGCTCTGTTTGACGATGTGAGTGCTGGGAGCACTGCCCACAGGCTGATACCATTGGTCATTTGCCTCGTCATAATACAAGCCTACTTTTCCGGAAGCCCCGGTCAGGGACAGGTGGGACTTTGTCACAAGATCCGCAGATGCGGTGGCTCCTTCCCTTGCCAACTCCTGCATTTTCTTAAGTGTCAGGGGTCTGTAAGCAGCCGGAACCGGGGCCTGATCCTCCTTCAAGATCTGAATGGCTCCCAAGCATTCCCTGCCCAGCTCGGACAGAATCGTCAGGTAGTCTTCCTGATCCGCTTGCAGCCACTGGGCCACACAGCGGCGGGTGAAACCCTCCGGCAGAAGGCCTTCGAAGAAGTTCCGCGTCTGGGAGGGGGTAAAGCTGCCTGCTTCCAGGGGCAGACTGATAGAGATTGCCCTGCTGTCCGGACTCCCCAGGTAGGCATCCGCGTAAGCAAAGCGAGCATCTCCGGCATCCCGTCCTGTGATGTCACCCACACGCCTGCTCTCTCCCCTGATCTCTATCCAAACGTCAAGACAAATCATAGTCTATCCTCTCTCTTCCAGGAAAAGATCCATCCCCAGTAACTGTATCAGCTGTAAAGCCTTGCCGATCTCTATGGTAGGCTTCCCGTTTTCAAGATCGGAAATAAAGGTGATACTCAGACCCGTAACCTCTGACAGATAGGCCTGGGTATAATGCAGGCTTTTTCTTCTGGCTCGGATCGCCCTGCCCAATGCGTCGATATCTGTTACTTTCATAGGCAACTCCCACCGGCTAGTTTTTTAGCCGTTCGGCATTATTCAGCTTTGCCGCCCGCATTTTTAGCCGTTCGCCTTTTATTTGTGGTGGTGGCGGCACTAGCCGCCATGGACGTTTACTCCAATGGATGCTTGCACCTTCAGCGATAGTTGAAAAAGGTCAGCAGCCCATAGATGACCAGGATGCTTCCTATGATGATCACCTGTTTTCTCTTGTGATCCTTCAAAAGGCCGATGAACTCCCGGACAGCGGCATTGGGCCAAAAATACCATTTGGTTTTGGCTCCCATGCCCTCCGCCCGCATCTTCAGCTTGCGGGCATAGAAGCCGCTGCGGAAGACATGAAAGTTGGTGGTGGAGAAGGCTACCTTAGCCTGGGGATTCTGTTCCAGAATCCTGGCCTGGGAGAATTTCATATTTTCATAGGTATTGGTGGATTGATCCTCCTCCAGGATCCGGTCAGCGGGAATTCCCTGCTGCAGCAGATAAGCCTTCATGGCGGCAGACTCGGAATTGCGCTCATCCGATCCCTTTCCTCCGGAAGTAACGAAAATCAGATCCTTGCCGGTCTGGGCCTTTTGTTCCCTGCTAAAAGCAAGGGCTCGATCGATCCGCCCCCGCAGGAGAGGGGTGGGGCTTCCGTCCCGCAGGAGACTGCAGCCCAGGATAATGACATAATCCTTGTTATATTCCGGCTGGTGACGGGCGACGATAGCGCCGGTGATCATGGTACCGATCACCATGCACTCCCCATAGAGGTAGAGGGAGGCAAAGAGATTGCCGATCAGGTCATGCACCAATATCTGGGTCACGCTGCCGGAGGCATTGGTATGGAAGAAGCTGAGGAAGAGATCCCCTCCCACCAGGAACAGAGCCAGAAGAATACCCAGGATATTGTTAAATCTCTTCCCTTCATGGCGAAGAAGGGAAAGGTTGGAAATGCACAGGGCCAGGGAAAATACCAGAATAAAGGGCAAAGACAGGACCATATAAGTCCTGGCCGAGTTGGTCAGCAGGCTGAGGATCTGGGCAAGATTCTGTCCCAGATACAGATCCGGTTCCCGAATCAGCCTGACCGTCAGGACCATATGGGTCACAAAGATGGACAAAAGGAACAGGAAAAAACCGATATAATAGATGGTATTATAAGAATAGGGATTGTATTGGATCTGGGCGAAGAAAGCCCGCAGCAGCAGAACCAATACCAATCCCAGATAGACATCAAAGGTGAAAGCTATGCCCAGGACATGCGCCTCGGCGCCTCCCACAGCCAGAGCAGCCAGCACAAGGGCTGCAAGAAGTGATAAAATAGCTATATTCCAAAGCTTTGGTTTCTTATCTCTGGTATCAAATCGCATCCTTTATTTCCCCGGACTTTCCTACGTGATGGAGGCGGCCCCAGCCGCCATGGGCCTTTACTCCCATCATCTTACTACAGGTCTGGGGAAATTTCAACAGACAGAAAACCCGGTTCAGGGCTCTTTCACCTGATCCAGCACCCTCTGATAGGGCATTTTCATGCCCTCCTTGATCTGACTGCCCATCTTCTTTTGCATCTTTTGACTTCTCATGAGAGCTCCTGCCAGATACATGAGCAAGGTGTTCCCCTTCTTCTTCTGGGGGAAGTCATAGAAACCCTTTTCCTTAAAAAACTTATGGTCTGCCTTCATAAAGCCCCGCATCTGGTAGATCAGATCCCGGAAAATCTTCCTTACCCCCACCCCCAGGAAGTTGGAAGGCGGGGCATATTTTTCCTGAATCGAGTAACGAACCTGGGCCGCCATTTCCCTGATCTGTTCTTTCAGGGCCTCGGCCCCCACTCTGCCATTTTCATCCGCCACAGCTCCGGCGAAGAAGTTCCCTCCCACCTGGGCTCTGGCCTCCAGAACCAGGCGAAGGTTGTCCTCCTTGCGGTATTCTCCCCGAATCAGATAAGCCACAGGGCTTCCCATGGTTACGGTGCGGTGGCCGTTGCAGAATTGGCGGTCATCGTAGGTTTTGAAGCGGGAGCCCATGGAGTGATCCCGGATCGTGAAAGCATATACCGTCGCCGCCCCCTTCTGGATCTGGTCCCGCAGCAATTCCTGGAATCCATCCCGATAGATACATTCCCCGGCAGAGGCACAGCGAAGGCAGCCCAGACAGCCTCCCCGAAAAGAAAACTCTCTGAGATTGACCAGGCGGCTGGGCAGGCCCAAAGCCTGCCGAAAGCAGGCGATCATCTCCTGCAATTCTCGGTCTTCCTCTCCCAGGTCCGCAAGGATAACCACCGGAGCTGACACCGAGGCCTGGGCCGAATCTGCCTTCGAGGCTGGGTTCGATGCCGTTGGGGAAAGGGCTCGCCCTGCCTTGTCTCTTTCCATGGTCCAGATCAGGTAGCGGAAGAATTGCTCCGCGTCCTTTTGTCCCTTTTTCCCGGTCAGATCCTCCATGTCTGCCGAAAGCCCCTGAATAGGCTTCATCCCCAGATCCCGGCAATTCTCCTCTATAAACTTGTGGGCTGTCACATCGTAGAAATGCTTGGAGGTTGTAATCTGAGAGACATATTTCCCTCGCAAGGACAGCTTGCCCTCGGCCACATCCTCCTTCAGAAGCTCCAGAAAGCGGTGAAGTTGGGAGGGAACCAGGAAGGTATAGACCGGATAGGAGAAGAGAATCAGATCCGCCCCCTCCAGGGTCTTCCAGACCTCTTTCCGCTCCTTTTCGTAAGTCCGGATGCCGGCCCCTGCAGAAATAGTGTGAAATTCATGCCCCGGAAATCTCTTCTGCAGGTATTTGACCGTAAATAAGGTAATGCTGTCTTCTCCCTTGGGGCTGCCGTTAATGACCGCAATTCTCATCCTTGTGTCCTTTCTCCCCCTCTATCTTTCATCCGGGGTGGGGCTGCACAGCCTGCAGCAGCTGCCCTTCCCCCACCGACATGCGAGCATGTCGTGGGCTCTGGCTTTTGACACTGT
>CAVLCU010000010.1:0-18519 GCA_963661545.1 Lachnospiraceae bacterium
CTCCTGTCCTCCAACCTGGCAGAGGTGCTGGCCATCTTCTTTGCCACCATGCTGGGATTTACCATTCTGGAACCGGTACATCTCCTGTGGATTAACCTGATTACGGATTGCTTCCCGGCTCTGGCTCTGGGCATGGAGAAGAGCGAGACAGATATTATGAAAAGAAAGCCCCGGAATCCCAAAGAGGGTGTATTTGCCGGAGGCATGGGCTTCGATGTATTTTTTCAGGGCTTTATTGTAACTGTCCTCGTGTTGACTTCCTACTTTATCGGCCACTATATGGAAAGCGGTGTCTGGGAATTTGTCAATAGCCCGGATGGCACCACTATGGCCTTCCTGACCCTGTCCATGGTGGAAATCTTCCACTCTCTGAACATGCGCAGCCGCAGAGGCTCCCTCTTCACCATGGGCAGCCATAACCTCTTCCTCTACGGGGCAATGATCATCTCCCTGATCCTGACAACCCTGGTGATTGAGGTGCCTGCCATCGCCAATGTCTTTGACTTTACAACCATTGATCTGAGGGAATACGGCGTGGCTCTGGGCTTGGCCTTCCTGATTATTCCCATCATGGAAATTGTCAAGGCCATTCAGAGAAAAGTTCATAAAACCACATAATTTTATGTTGCTTTTGTTGACATCTTCTGGCGCCGGCTATATAATAAACAAAAGAACAGATTCGTAACGGATGAGATTTTGTGGAGTATGAGAGATGGATGAACAGAAGATAGTCAAGGATATTGTAGGACGTTTGAAGGATGCCTCCACCATCACCCTGGAGACGGCCAAGAAATTGATGGACAGGGTAGAGGCTTATGCCAGAGAAAAGGAACTGAATTGTGTTCTTGCGGTATATGATCCTCATGGCAATCCGGTTGCGGTTCACGTGATGGAAGATGCCTACCTGGCCAGTTATGCAGTCGCTACCCAGAAGGCTTATACAGCAGTAGCCTTGAAGATGTCCACCAAGGAGCTTCATAGTCTCGCACAGCCAGGAGGACAGTTCTACGGAATCGAAAGCCTAAAGGGTGGCAATCTGGTAGCCTTTGGAGGGGGTCTTCCCCTGTACCGGAAGGGTCGGATCGTCGGCGGCCTGGGCGTCAGCGGCGGAACAGCAGACCAGGATCATGAGATCGCCGCCTATGGGCAGAGGATCTTCGAAGAAGAAATGCAATAAACGCTCCTCCCTGGGAGTGCCACAAGGGTGCCACAGTCCTTGCATATACAAGGATTGTGGCATTTTTTGCTTAAGGTCCATGGCGGCTGACGCCGCCACCACCATCTATGAAAGCCAGCTGCTTCGCACTCACGTGCTCTCGCAGCTGCCGTTCGGGGCTTTCAACGTAAAAAGAAGCGGTATCTGATGATACCGCTTCCCAAGAATTCTTTTGCACAGGCTCTTTAAGCTCTTTCTACTTTGCCGCTTCTCAAGCAGGAAGTACAAACGTACATTCTCTTGCTGCCACCTTCGGTCTTCACCCGAACTGACTTCACGTTCGGTTTCCACATCTTATTGGCTCTTCTATGAGAATGGCTTACACTATTACCAAAGTAAACGCCTTTTTCGCAGATTGCACATTTTGCCATGATTGCACCTCCTTGACAATAAACTTGAATGCGAGTACAATCCGAACTCACAACACATGTTATTCTAACAGATACTACCTTCTTTTGCAAGCAAAAAAAATAAAATTCGCCTTGTTTTTCATTTTCTTATTTCAATTTCCTAGAGAATCGGTTATACTAGCTATAAAAGTCCTGTGCGACGAGGGCGAAACGGGCTACCCTGGGAAGAATTTTGGACAGGAACCGTCTCGGTGCATGGAATTTAAGCAGGAAGGGAGTATCAGACATGAAGGGCCGAATGAATACAGGGTTGGGAGAGGTCGTCATTAATCCGGATGTCATTGCCACCTATGCCGGGAGCGTTGCAGTGGAATGTTTCGGCATCGTGGGGATGGCAGCAGTCAACATGAAGGATGGACTGGTGAAGTTACTGCGCAAGGACAGTATCAAGCACGGGATCAATGTTGCAATCCATGAGAATAAGATATCACTGGACTTCCATGTGATCGTAGCCTATGGCGTCAGCATTTCCGCAGTGGCAGACAATCTGATCGGAAATGTAAAATACAAGGTAGAGGAGTTCACCGGAATGGAGATCGGTCAGGTGCGCATTCTGGTGGAGGGAGTCCGCGTCATAGATTAAGATTGATGAGTAATAGGAGGAAACACGTTGTGTCTGTAAGTACAATAGATGCCAATATGCTGGCCAAGATGTTTTTGGCAGGCGCTAAGAATCTGGAAGCGAAGAAGGAATGGATCAACGAGCTGAATGTTTTTCCTGTTCCTGACGGAGATACCGGTACCAATATGACCTTGACCATTATGTCAGCGGTGAAGGAGGTCAGTGCTCTTGACCAGGTAACCATGCCGGAACTGGCAAAAGCTATTTCCTCCGGTTCCCTGCGGGGAGCCAGGGGGAATTCCGGGGTAATCCTGTCTCAGCTTCTTAGGGGATTCGCCAAGAAGATCCGGGATCATGAGGAGGTAGATGCCCAGCTTCTGGCTATAGCCTTTGCGAAGGCAGTGGAAACCGCCTACAAAGCGGTGATGAAGCCCAAGGAGGGAACGATTCTTACGGTGGCGAAGGGCATGGCAGACAAGGCGGAGGAGCTGTCCTCGCAGACCATGGAGCTGTCGGATTATATGCAGGGCATTCTGGATTATGGCTCCTATGTGCTCTCCCAGACCCCGGAGATGCTGCCGGTACTGAAGGAAGCAGGGGTGGTGGATTCCGGCGGTCAGGGCTTGCTGACGGTGATGCAGGGTGCCTTTGAAGCTTTTATGGGCAAGGAGGTACAGCTGGATTTTACACCCGCTGAGAGTCCCTCCGAATTTGTCCGTGTGACCAGGGAAACCGAAGAGGCCATCCGATTTGGCTATTGTACGGAATTTATTATTGTATTGAATCGTCCCCTGACGGAGGAGGAAGAGGCTGACTTTAAGGCCTTCTTAACCTCTATCGGTGATTCCATTGTGGTGGTGGCAGACGAGGAGATTGTGAAGGTACACGTTCATACCAATGATCCGGGCCTGGCCCTGCAGCGGGCTTTGACCTATGGTTCTCTGACCCGCATGAAGATTGATAATATGCGGGAAGAACACCAGGAGAAGGTCATCAAGGACTCAGAAAGGCTGGCAAAACAGCAGGCTGAGGAAGCCGCTGGCGCTGCTGAACAGGAGGAAGGGCCCAGCACCCGGGAACCATCCAAGGAAGTGGGATTTATCGCTGTATCTATGGGAGAGGGATTCGCAGACATTTTCCGGGGACTGGATGTGGACTACCTGATTGAGGGCGGACAGACCATGAACCCCAGCACAGAGGATATGCTCAATGCGATCGACCAGGTTCCGGCGGAGCATATTTTTATCTTCCCCAACAATAAGAATATTATTCTGGCGGCCAACCAGGCCAGGGATCTGACGGAGAACAAGAAGATCATTGTAATTCCCACCAAAACGGTTCCCCAGGGAATCACGGCCATGATCAATTATGCGGCTGAGAAGTCTGTGGAAGAGAACAGGGAACTGATGGAGGAGATGATTCAGACGGTTCGTACCGGGCAGATCACCTATGCGGTGCGAGATACCCATATCGAGGACCGGGACATCCATCAGGGAGATATCATGGCCATCGGCGACCATGGAATTCTGGCCGTGGGTCAGGATGTGGCGGAGGTGGCCAGGGAGTCAGTGGACGCCATGATGGAAGAAGAGGCAGAATTAATCAGTATCTACTATGGAGAGGACTTCTCCGAGGAAGAGGCCGAGGAGTTGGCTCAGGCAGTAGCTGCCAAGTATCCTTCCTGCGAGGTAGAGGTGAATTCCGGCGGTCAGCCTATTTATTATTGTATCATATCGGTAGAGTAAGCTGGATGGCTGCCTGACAGGAAGATAGTTCTGTAAACGTCCATGGCGGCTGACGCCGCCACCACCAGGTATGAAAGCATGAATAAGGAATCTTTGAGAACCCTCAAGGGAATCGGAGAGAAGACGGAGAAGCTGTTTGAGAGAGCGGGCATCTGCAATCTCAATCAGCTTCTTCATTATTATCCACGAGAATATGATATTTATCAGGAACCCCTTCCCTATGGTCAGCTGAGGGTTAATGAAAAAAATGCAATATGTGCCATGATTCAGCATCCTCCCAGCCTTAAGACAGCCAATGGCAAGTCCGTGACCCTGCTGCAGCTGCAGGATCCCACCGGTCACCTGCAGGTAGTCTGGTTTTGCATGCCTTTTTTGAAAAGCCTGCTGAAACGGGGAGGAAGCTATGTATTTCGAGGCCGCGTAGTAGACAGGAATGGAAGAAGGACCATGGAGCATCCGGAAATCTTCACACCGGCTTCCTATGAAGAGGTAAGGGGCCACTTGCGGCCCTTATATCCGCTGGTTTCCGGCCTTAGCAACAAGATGGTGATCAAGGCCATCCGCCAGCTCCTGGAGGATCTGCCTGCCCAGGAAGATTTCCTGCCGGAGGAATATCGGCGAAGTCATGGCCTCTATGATCTGAGGGAGGCCCTGATGCAGGTGCATTTTCCCTCCTCCAAACCAGCATTGAAGGAAGCCAGGCGACGATTGATTTTTGATGAATTTTTTCTCTTTCTTCTGAAGCTGGAACAGCTGAAGGAGCAAACCGCTTGGATAGAGAATCATTTTCCCATGAAGGCGGTCTGGAAGACGGAGGAAATCATGGAGAACCTGCCCTATGCTCTGACAGAAGGACAGCTGCAGGTTTGGAAGGACCTGGAAGGGGATCTGAAGGGAAAAAGTCTCATGAATCGTCTGATTCAGGGAGATGTGGGAAGCGGCAAGACCATTCTGGCCTTCCTGGCCATGGTAATGTGTTACGAAAATGGCTACCAGTCTGCCCTGATGGCACCTACGGAGGTTTTGGCTGTGCAGCATTATGAGGCCCTATGCCGCCTCTTAAGGGACAACCAGATCCAGGATGCCCATCCGGTTTTGCTTCGGGGCAGCTGCACTGCCCGGGAAAAGAGGGAGATTTACGAACAGATCGCCTCCGGAGAAGCCCGTATGGTGATCGGCACCCAGGCCCTGATCCAGGAAAAAGTGCTTTATGCCAATCTGGCTCTGGTAATCACCGATGAGCAGCATCGATTTGGGGTGCGGCAGAGAAGCCTGCTCACGGAGAAGGGATATCCCCCCCATGTTCTGGTTATGAGCGCCACCCCCATTCCCAGAACCCTGGCTATCATTCTCTATGGGGATTTATCCATCTCCCTGTTAAAGGAACTGCCGGCCCGCCGCCTTCCGGTCAAAAATTGCCTGGTGGGTACCCAATGGCGGCCCAATGCCTACCGTTTTATCCAAAAGGAGGTGGAGGCTGGCCGACAGGCCTATATCATCTGCCCCATGGTAGAGGCCAATGAAGAGATTTCCTGTGAAAACGTCTTGGATTACAGCAAAAGATTGCGGAAAATCCTGCCGGATTCGATTCGAGTGGAGGTTCTCTACGGTCAGATGAAGGCGCAGAAGAAGAATGAGATCATGGAGGCCTTTGTTGCCAATCAGATTCAGGTTCTGGTCTCTACCACCGTGGTGGAGGTGGGAGTCAATGTGCCCAATGCCACCGTTATGATGATCGAAAATGCAGAGCGCTTTGGCCTTGCCCAGCTGCATCAGCTGCGGGGCCGGGTGGGAAGAGGCGAGTGCCAGTCCTATTGTATTTTTATGCAGGGAAATTCCGATGAGGGGGTGTCTCGCCGCCTACAGATCCTGAACCAGTCCAACGATGGATTTTATATTGCTGAGGAGGATCTGAAGCTGCGGGGGCCGGGAGATCTCTTTGGCACCCGTCAAAGCGGCATGATGAACTTTTGCATCGCCGATATCTATCAGGACAGTGACCTATTAAGGGAGGCCCTGGAGGCAGTGCAGGACCTGTTGAGTAAGGATCCCAGGCTTGAGGCAGCGGAACATCAGCAATTGAAAAAGAATTGCGAAACTTATGGTTATTTGTTATAATATTCCTGATATAGCAGGGAAGGAGCTCAAGGGGATGAATGTAGGGATTATCGCTCATAATAGCAAAAAGAGCCTGATTGAGGATTTTTGCATTGCATATAAAGGAATATTGATGAAGCACCAGGTCTATGCCACAGGAACTACAGGAAGACGGATTGAGGAGGTAACCAACCTTCGCGTACATAAATTTCTGGCCGGAAGCGTGGGAGGAGACAAGCAATTCACTGAGATGATCGAGCGGGGAGATATGGATCTGGTGATCTTCTTCTACAACCCGGCTATGATCAATCCCAAGGAACCGGATGTCTATCGGATTATCCAAAGCTGTGACCGGTATAACATTCCGGTAGCTACCAATATCGCCACGGCAGAGTCTTTGATCCTTGGCCTTGACAGAGGAGATCTGGATTGGAGAGAGCAGTTCAGGGATGAGGATTAAGAGCTTATGAGAGTAATTGCAGGGAGATGCAGGAGCCTTCCCCTGAAGACCTTGGAGGGCAGGCAGACAAGGCCTACCACAGATCGAATCAAGGAGACCCTGTTTAATATGCTGCAGCCCTACCTTCCGGGCGGCCGATTTCTGGACTTATTTGCGGGAAGCGGGGCGATTGGGATTGAAGCGCTCAGTCGAGGGGCGAGTTTCTGCTGCTTTGTGGAGCAGAACCGCAGGGCGGCTGCCTGTATTCGTGAGAATCTGGAATTTACCGGTCTCAAAGGGGAGGCCCGCCTTCTGGTAACGGATGCCAGAACAGTCTCCAGCCAGCTGAGTCAGGAGGAGCCCTTTGATCTTGTATTCCTGGATCCTCCTTACGATCAGGGATTGGAGAGACAGGTTCTGGAACAGATAAGGAACTCCGGCTGTATCAGTCCGGAGACGCTTTTTGTTGTAGAGGCTTCTTTGCGTACGGACTTTTCCTGGCTGCCTGCAGCCGGTTATGAGATTTTGAAGATAAAAAAATATAAAACGAATGCCCATCTGTTTTTGAGACTGCTGGGAGAGAGGAATCGAACATGAGAATCGCTGTATACCCGGGTACCTTTGATCCGGTCACCAATGGACACCTGGATATTGTCCAGAGAGCCTGTGAATTATTTGATCAGGTTATTATCGGTGTTTTACATAATTCAGCAAAAACGCCGTTGTTTTCCGTGGAGGAACGTGTTAATATACTAGAGACAGTGACGAAGGAGATTCCTAACGTGGAAGTCAGATCCTTCAGCGGATTATCGGTAGATTTTGCCAAAGCTTGCAATGCCAAGGCCATCGTAAGGGGTCTGCGGGCCATTACGGATTTTGAATACGAGCTGCAGATGGCTCAGACCAACCGGGTATTGGCGCCGGACATCGATACGGTATTATTGATCACCTCTTTGAAATGTGCCTACCTAAGTTCCACCACGGTGAAGGAGGTGGCTGCTTTTCAAGGCAATATTGAGAAGTTTGTTCCGGAATATGTGGCAGAGGAGATTCGCAAGAAGCTTTCGGATGAGGATAGAAGGTAACAAAGATAGAAGCCAGTGATAAGGAGATGCTAAAATGAGCAGCAGTAGAATTGAGCAGATCATTGAAGAAATTGAAGAGTATGTGGAAAGTTGCAGATATCAGCCTCTGTCCACAACTAAGATCGTGGTGAATAAGGAAGAATTGGAGGAATTATTGAGAGAGCTTCGCTTGAAGACTCCGGATGAGATCAAGAGATATCAGAAGATCATCAGCAATAAGGATGCTATCTTAGCGGATGCTCAATCTAAGGCGGACAATATCATTGCAGATGCTCAGGCCCGGGCCAAGGAGCTGGTGGCTCAGACTGAGATTATGAAACAGGCTTATGCCCAGGCCAATGAGACTGTGAACAGGGCCAACCAGCAGGCTCAGGGGATTCTGGATTCTGCTCAGCAGGATGCCAACAACATCCGGATCAGCGCTATTTCTTATACAGATGACATGCTGGCCAATCTCTCCCAGATTATGGGCAACGCTCTGGCAGATGTGGGGGAGAAGTATGGCAGTCTTATGAACGGACTTCAATCCTACTATGATATTGTGAATAAGAACAGAAGTGAATTGGCACCCCAGAATTCCGCACCGGTTGTAACGGAGACTCCTTCTGAGGAGAATGCAGATGAGCCTCTGGATACGGCCTTGGAAGAGGATGAGGAAGAATAAAGGAACCCGTACGGAAACATCCTTCAATTCCCTTTGGGGATTTGCTGTGATGTTTCCTTTTGTATGGAAATGCTTCCTGCTTGAAGGAATATTATGAAGAACTATCTTACCTATTTCAGAGAAATTAGCAATATACCCAGAGGATCCGGCAACACGGATGCCATTAGTTCCTACCTGGAGGACTTTGCTCATGCCCACCAGCTGTGGGTAAAAAGGGATGGGGCCAATAATGTTATCATCCGCAAGCCGGCTTCCCGGGGCTGCGAGGGGGCAGAACCTCTGATTCTTCAGGGACACTGTGATATGGTTTGTGAAAAAAAAGAGGGTTCCGGCCACGATTTTCAGAAAGATCCCCTGGAACTGCAGGAAGAGGGGGAGTGGCTGCTGGCCAAGGATACCAGCCTGGGGGCAGATGACGGCATTGCAGTTGCTTATATGCTGGCAATTCTGGAGGATGATTCCCTGATGCATCCCCCACTGGAGGCAGTCTTTACCACGGATGAGGAGATTGGCATGCTGGGGGCAGCCCAGCTGGATTATAGCCTTTTGTCCGGAAGGCGGATGCTGAATATGGATTCTGAGGAGGAGGGAATTCTGCTGGTGGGATGTGCCGGCGGGATGACCGGTATCACAAGAATTCCGCTGCAATACGCTCCGGTGGCTGCCAACTGGATAGAGGTGAAGATTTCCGGTCTCTTGGGGGGCCATTCCGGCAATGAGATCCATAAAAGCCGGGCCAATGCCAATCTGCTGGCCGGAAGACTCTTATATCGGCTGGATCAGGAGCTGGAATTCCTTCTGGCCGGTCTGCAGGGGGGGAACAAGGATAATGCCATTCCCCGAGCTGTGACTCTGCTCTTGGGAATGGATGAAGATCAGGAGGACATGGTCAGCAGGGTCCTCACCTTGTTGGAGAAGGAGCTGGTAAGGGAGTATGCCGGCAGTGAGACCGGAATCCATATCCGGATGGAGAAGGTGGGCTTTGGTTCCAGACCGGCTCTGAAGGCATCCAGCTTTCAAAAGGTGGTCTTTTATCTGATGAATGTGCCCAATGGGGTAATAAAGATGAGCGGTGAGATCCCGGGACTCGTGGAAAGCTCCTGCAATTTGGGAATCCTGCAGCTGAGACAGACGGAGCTCTACAGCTGTTCCAGTGTCCGCAGCTCCATCGGCAGTGCCAAGAATGCCATTTCAGACCGCATCTGCTACCTGAGTGAGTTTCTGGGAGGAACTTATACCATAGAGGGAGCTTATCCCGCCTGGGAATACTGTCCGGAGTCGAACTTTCGTTCCCTGGTGGAGACTGCCTATGAGAACATTTACCAGGACAAGCCCAAGATAGAGGTCATCCATGCCGGTTTGGAGTGCGGTCTCTTCTATGACAAGCTTCCGGGGCTGGAATGTATTTCCCTGGGACCGGATATCCAGGACATCCATACCACGGAGGAGAGGCTGTCCTTACCCTCCGCAGAACGGACCTATCGCCTGGTGAGAGAGATCATCCAGGCAGCAGCACATTGAGCATGGAACCCAATAGGGAGAATGAGTTAGCACTATGGATATTTTGTTATGGCATAAGATTTTAAGCCCTTATGAGCTTGCGGTGCAAGAGCTGGTCTTAAAATTCAACCATATGAAGAAGGAATATAAAGAGCGAGGCGCCTACTGTCCCATTGAACAGGTCTCCGGCCGGGTAAAATCGATTTCCAGCATTCTGGAGAAGATGCAAAAAAAAGAAATCCCCATTGACCGGATGGAGAAAGAGGTGGAGGATATTGCGGGGGTTCGAATCATCTGTCAATTTGTGGAGGACATAGAAAAGGTGGCACAGCTGATCCGGGAGAGGTCTGATATCCGGATTCAATATACCAAGGATTATATTAAGAATCAAAAACAGAGCGGTTACCGCAGCTATCACCTGATTGTTCTCTATACGGTACAGACCATTGACGGTCCCAAGGAGCTTCAGGTGGAGATTCAGGTTCGTACCATGGCTATGGACTTCTGGGCTACGATAGAACACTCCCTCCAATACAAATACAAATATAATATGCCGGATCATATTCGTACCAGGCTGAGCAATGCGGCGGATGCCATCATTTCCCTGGATCATGAGATGTCTACGGTCCGCAGTGAGATTATGGATGCTCAGATTTCTTCCCAATATCAGCATCGTTTGGTATCTGATGTGTTGAATACCATCGAGAACCTCTATCGGATTGCCAACAAACGGGAGGTGGAGAAGATCCAGGATGAATTCTATCGCATTTATCAGAAGAAGGATCTGGATGAGCTGCGGCGCTTTCACCAGCAGCTGGATATTATTGCAGAAGGATATCGGGCCCAAAGTGTGAGCGAAGAGGAGATGGGACATTGATCAGGCTGCCAAAGACCTATTGCACAGCTATGAAGGAATTGCTGGGAGAAGAATATCAGGCATATCTGGACAGCTTTCACAGCCCCTCCTATCAGGGACTGCGGGTCAATACCGCCAAGGTTTCCCCGGATCAATTTGAGAGGATGAGCCCTTTTTCGCTTCAAAGGGTTCCCTGGGTGGAAAATGGCTTCTATTATGAGGGTGACAGCTTTCCGGCCCGTCATCCTTATTATTATGCCGGACTTTATTATCTGCAGGAACCCAGTGCCATGACACCGGCCAGCCGACTTCCCATCCGGCCGGGAGACCGGGTGCTGGATCTGTGTGCCGCTCCGGGGGGAAAGGCTACCGAACTGGGGGCAAGACTGAAGGGGCAGGGTTTCCTCCTGGCCAATGACATCAGCGCTTCTCGAGCCCAGGGACTGCTGAAGAATCTGGAGCTGGCCGGAATCCCCAACCTCCTGGTGACAGCTGAGAACCCGAAGCGTCTGGCCCAGGCCTATCCGGACTTCTTCGATAAGATCCTTATTGATGCCCCCTGTTCCGGGGAGGGGATGTTTCGACGGGATAGCAAGATGGTGACCCATTGGGAGAGTGCGCCTCCGGATTCCTATGTGGAAGTCCAGCAGGAGCTTCTGGAATGCGGCTTTCGTATGCTGCGTCCCGGGGGTCAGCTCCTGTATTCCACCTGTACCTTCTCCACCCGGGAGAACGAGGAGAGGGTTTTAAAACTGCTGCAAGCCCACCCCGGGCTGCATCCCCTTCCGGTGGAGGATTGGAAGGAATTTCATCCCGGTTTTTGCGGTCTGAAAGAGGCCGTGCGCATCTTTCCCCACAAGATGAAAGGGGAGGGTCATTTCCTGGTTCTGCTGGAGAAAGGGACTTCTGAGGAAAGTAAGGGGTCTGCAGAAGAACAAGGAGGGCGAAAGGCAGGTCTGGTGTCTGTCTTTGGGCTGCCGGAGGAGATTCGATTTTTCCTCCGACAGGTGCACTCTGATTTCAGCGAGGGAGCTTTCCGCCTGGAAAGAGACCGACTCTATTATTATGGAGCAGGGCTGACGGTCAGACCAGGCCTTCGTTATCTGAGGACCGGACTTTTGCTGGGCAGGATTTCCCGCCAGCGTTTTGAGCCCTCTCAGGCTTTGGCTATGGCTCTAAGAAGTGACGAATTTGATGCTCTTGTGAATCTGGAGGCGGAGGATCCCCTGACCGTGAAATATCTCAAGGGGGAGAGCCTTCCGGCCGATCTGCCTGTGACAGGAAGGGGTGCAGACCGGTCGGGCTGGCGTCTGGTCTGCACCGATGGCTATCCCCTGGGTTGGGCGAAGGCGGGCTCTTCCACTCTAAAGAACAAGTATTGTGCCGGCTGGCGCTGGCAATGACCCTGATCTGGCATTTTGTATAGAGGAGAATCGTTTGAAAGCCTTACGTTTGGATAAGTATTTGTCGGATATGAATGTAGAAACTCGTTCCTGCTTAAAGCAGCTGATTGCCGCAGGACAGGTTCAGGTGAACCATCAGGTGGTAAAACGGGCAGAGCAGAAGGTGGTTCCGGGAAGGGATTCCGTCACCTTTCAGGGACAGGAGATCTTATATCAGGAGATGGAATATTATATGCTTCATAAGCCCGCCGCCTGTATCACGGCCAGGGAGGATCCCCGGGAACAAACCGTGATGGATCTGCTTCCTGTGGTTCGCAGAAGGGATCTGTTCCCGGTAGGCCGCCTGGATAAGGATACAGAGGGGCTTCTTCTGATTACCAACGATGGAGCTCTGTCCCATATGCTCCTGTCGCCTCGCCATCATGTGGCCAAGGTCTATGAGGCACAGGTGGAAGGAGTGATGACCCAGGAGGATAGGGACTGCTTTCAAAGGGGCATAGATATCGGGGATCCCCAGCTGACGCTTCCGGCACAATTAGAGATAATAGAGGCAGATCCGGCAGGTCAGACCAGCCGGGTTCGCATTACCCTGACGGAGGGTCGCTATCACCAGGTCAAGAGAATGGTGGAGGCAGTGGGCAAGCGGGTTACCTACCTGAAACGTCTGTCCATGGGGAGTCTGATCCTGGATCCTGGTCTGGAGAAGGGACATTGCCGCAGACTTCTTTCAGAAGAGATAGAGATGCTAAAGCAATGTGGAAAAGAGTGATCGTATGCCATTTTTACCCCTAACCCGAGAAGAGATGAAGGAAAATCATATCAAACAGTTTGATTTTGTCTATGTGATCGGGGATGCCTATGTGGATCATTCCTCCTTTGGACCGGCCATTATCAGCCGGGTGTTGGAATCTCGCGGATTCTCAGTGGGCATTATCGCTCAGCCGGATTGGAAAAGAGATGACAGCATCGCTCTTTTCGGAGAACCCCGGCTGGCTTTTCTGGTTTCTTCCGGCAATATGGATTCCATGGTGAATCATTATACGGTAGCCCGAAAAAAAAGAAAGACCGATGCCTATTCTCCTGGGGGCAGGATGGGACTTCGCCCGGATCGGGCTGTAGTGGTCTACGGCAACCTGATTCGGAGAACCTATAAGCATACTCCTATGATTCTGGGAGGCATCGAGGCAAGCCTTCGACGCCTGGCTCATTATGATTATTGGTCGGACAGCGTCCGCCGGTCTATCTTGCTGGATTCCGGAGGAGACCTGATCTCCTATGGCATGGGGGAGCATTCCATTGTTGAGATTGCGGAAGCTCTGGATAGCGGTCTGGATGTCCATGATCTCACCTATATCAAGGGGACGGTTTATCATACCTCCCACCTGTCCATGGTGGCGGAGGATGCGGTGATTCTGCCCTCCTTTGACCAGATTTCCACAGATAAGGAGGCTTATGGCCGAAGCTTTCGGACCCAGTATGAGAATACCGATGCCATCACAGGCAAGACCTTGGTAGAGGCCTATGGCAATCGGGGCTATGTGGTCCAGAATCCTCCTGCCCTGCCCCTGACGGAGCAGGAAATAGACGATATCTATGAGCTGCCCTATATGCGAGCCTGGCATCCCTCCTACGATTCCCTGGGGGGAGTACCGGCCTTATCAGAGATCAAATTCTCTCTGACTGCGAATCGGGGCTGCTTTGGCAGCTGCAATTTCTGTGCTCTGGCTTTTCATGAAGGACGGGTGGTTCAGGCCCGCAGCCTGGAATCCTTGGTCCGGGAAGCCAGTCTTATGACCAAGGCTCCGGATTTTAAGGGATATATCCATGATGTGGGAGGCCCTACGGCGGATTTTACCGGTCCTGCCTGTGAGAAGCAGGTCCAAAAGGGTGTCTGTCGCCACCGGAAATGTCTCTTTCCCCAACCCTGCCCCAACCTGAAGGCAGATCACCGGAAATACTGTCGCATTCTCAAGGCTTTGCGGGAGCTTCCCGGAGTGAAAAAGGTATTTATCCGGTCCGGCATCCGTTTTGACTATGTTCTGGCAGACAAAAGCGATGCTTTCCTGAAGGAATTGGTGGCGCATCATGTCAGCGGTCAGCTGCGGGTGGCACCGGAGCATGTGTCCGACCGTGTGCTGGCCTGCATGGGAAAGCCTTCTCATGGGATTTATCAAAGTTTTGTGAAACAGTTCGAGAATTATAACCGACGGACAGGCTTACAGCAATATATTCTCCCCTATTTTATGTCCTCTCATCCCGGCTCCGCCTTAGAGGATGGGATTCAATTGGCGGAGTATATCCGGGACATGGGCTTCCTGCCGGAGCAGGCGCAGGACTTCTATCCCACCCCTTCCACGGTATCCACCTGTATGTATTATACGGGAAAGAATCCCTTCACGGGACAAAAGCTTCATATCCCCCGGGGGGCCCATGAAAAGGCTATGCAGCGGGCTTTGATCCAGTATCGCCTGCCGCAGAATTATGAATTGGTCAAAGAGGCGCTTCTGACCTGCGGAAGAAAAGACTTGATCGGCTATGGCCCCAAGTGCCTGCTTCGCCCCAAGTCTTATAAGAGGCAGGAAAATCAAAAGAATTCCAATAGGGACCGGAAAGGACGACGGCATGAAGGTAAATAAGGGAGAGTTCGGATATGTGAAAAGGCAGAAGTGGATACGCCTGTGGAAAACCCTGGCTTTCTTTCTCCTGCCTTTGGTCCTTCTGCTGGTGGGACTTCTCTTGAATCATGGAGACCGTAGAAACATCTATACGGTGATTGCTATGGTAGGCTGTATTCCGGCCTGTATGTCGGCTGTCAGCATGATTATGATGTGGATGCAAAGACCTCTGGGCTTGGAACTCTACCAGGAGATTTGCGCCCATGCCGGGCAGGTGACCATGGTCTATGAGCTTTGTCTCACGACCCAGGAGAAGAATCTTTTTCTGGATGTAGCGGCCCTTCATGAGGAATCCATCCTGGCTTATACAGACCGGGAGACCGACCAGAAGGTTCTGACCGCCATGGAAGATCATATCTGCAGAACGCTGCGGGTAGAGAATTATAAGGTTACTGTTAAGATTCTGGATGCAAGCCGCAAGAAGGCCTTCCTGGAACGACTGGACACCTGGGGGAAGAAGCAGACCCAGGACCAGGGGACAGAAGAAGCCATTCGGGATATTCTTTTGGCTATTTCCCTCTAGGGCGGAAGAAGGAAGGCAGATATGAAGGAATTTATCATCCGACAGACAGAAGCCGGGCAGCGCCTGGACAAGTTCCTGTGCCGCTGCCTGCCGGAGGCGGGACAGAGCTTCCTCTACAAGATGCTGCGGAAGAAGAATATTGTATTAAATGATGGTAAGGCCCAGGGCAGAGAGCTGCTGACCGAGGGAGATCGGGTGAAATTGTATTTTTCTGATGAAACATTTCTGAAATTTGCGAAAGTATCCCAGCCCCAATGTCCGCCCCTGGAGGCCCGCATGATTCTCTATGAGGATGATCAGGTGATTTTGCTGAACAAACCTGCGGGAATGCTGTCCCAGAAGGCTAGTCCTTCTGATCGGAGTCTTACGGAATATCTGACCGCCTACTTGAATCAGGAGGGAATCGGTTCCCATGAGGGGGTAAGGGTATTTCAGCCGGGCCTGTGCAATCGCCTGGATCGCAACACCAGCGGCCTTGTCCTGGCCGGGAAGAATCTGGCCGCTGTTCGGGACTTATCCCGTATGCTGAAAGACAGAAGCCTGGGGAAGTATTACCTTTGTCTGGTCAAGGGAAGTCTGAGGGAGGAAGGCCATCTCCTTGCTTATCTGACCAAGGATTCTGCCCACAAGCGGGTTCGGGTCAGTGCCCGGCCTTCTTCGGAGAGTTCCCCCATCGAGACCAGCTATCAGCCCCTGGCGTATGACCGGGACAGCACCCTTTTGAGGGTTCATCTGATCACGGGCAAGACCCATCAGATCCGAAGCCACTTAGCTTTCCTGGGACATCCCCTGGCCGGTGATCCCAAGTATGGAGACCCTGCTTATAATCGACGCTGTCAAAAGGAACTGGGACTGGAACGTCAATTCTTGCATGCCTGGCAGCTGGTATTCCCTTCCGGGGAGGGAAGGACGAAGAGCCTGGAGAACCTGTCGGGTCGAACCTTTACCGCCCCTCTGCCCATGGATTTAAAAAGAGCTTTGGAAAAATGGAAGTTCCAAGATAAGGACTGCACAGGCAGTCTGGGAGGATTGTTATGAAAAAACAAGAAGAAAAAGAGAAGAAAAGCATAGGCCGGGAGGTCTGGGAGTATGTGCGCATGATCCTGGTTGTGGTGGTGGCGGTGATTCTGATCCAGAATTTCCTTATCATTAATGCCCGAATTCCTTCCGAGTCTATGCAAAATACCATTATGGTAGGAGATCAGATCTTCGGCAATCGGCTGGCCTACAAGTTTGGAGATCCCCAGCGCTTTGATATTGTCATCTTCAAATATCCCGATGATGAATCCCAGCTCTTTATCAAGAGAATTATTGGTCTGCCGGGGGAGACAGTGACTATCAAGGAAGGTAAGGTCTATATCAATGATTCCTCGGAGCCCCTGGATGACAGCTTCTGCCCGGAGACTCCCCTGGGAGGGGGGACCATGGACGGAGTCTACCAGGTTCCGGAGAATTCTTATTTCATGCTGGGGGATAACCGGAATCATTCCCGGGATTCCCGCTACTGGACCAATAAGTATGTTTCCCGGGATAAGATTCTGGGAAAGGCTGTGCTTCGCTACTGGCCCCTGAATCGGATTAGTCTTCTCAAATGAGGGAAAGGAGGGTCCTTGAGCACCTGGAATTCCAGAGGTCTGAGGGGATCTACCCTGGAGGACTTCATCAACCGTACCAATGAGCGCTACCGGGAAAAGGGGCTTGCCCTGATCCAGAAGATTCCCACTCCCATTACCCCGGTTAAGATGGATAAGGAGCACCGTCATATTACCCTGGCTTATTTCGAACAGAAGAGTACTGTAGATTATATCGGAAACGTACAGGGGATTCCGGTATGCTTCGATGCCAAGGAATGTAAGACAGATACCTTTCCCCTGGCCAATGTGCACCCCCACCAGCTCCGGTTCATGGCTGATTTTGAAGAGCAGCGAGGCGTATCCTTTTTGCTTCTGTATTTTTCCACCCGTGATATCTTCTATTATCTGCCTTACCGGCAATTGTGTCAGTTCCTGCAGCGTTCGGCAGAGGGAGGCTTGAAGCGGTTCAAGCTTCAGGAGCTGGATCCTGCCTATGAGATTCATCGACAGCAGGGGTTTCTGATTCCTTATCTGGAGACTTTGCAAAAAGATTTACTGGAGAGGGATTGACAAAATAATTTCATATGGTAATATGGTAGCATACTAAAGTGTTGGGAGAAAAGGCTTATGAAACGTTTGATACATACACCGGAGGGGGTCCGTGATATCTATGGACAGGAATGTGACAAGAAGAGATATCTGCAAAGGCAGATAGAGAAGCTGCTCCGTTCTTACGGATACCAGTCGATTGAGACCCCCTCCTTTGAATTTTTTGAGGTTTTCGGAAAGGAGATGGGAACCATCGCCTCCCGTAATCTTTACAAATTCTTTGATCGGGAGGGTAATACCCTGGTTCTTCGGCCGGATTTTACCCCGTCGGTAGCCCGGGCGGCCTCCATGTATTTTGCGGAGGAACCCATGCCCATTCGTCTGTGCTATGCGGGCAGTGTATTTATCAACAATTCCAGCTATCAGGGCCGGCTCAAGGAGACCACCCAGATGGGGGTGGAACTGATAAACGATGACAGCCCGGAGGCAGATGCAGAGCTGATAGCCCTGGTGATTTCCATCATGAAGCGGGCAGGTCTGCAGGAATTCCAGGTCAGCATCGGTGCGGCGGACTTCTTCCGGTCTTTGGTGGAGGAGGCAGAGATGGAGGAAGAAAGGGTGGTCCAGCTGCGCAAGCTTTTGACCATTAAAAATCGTTTCGGTGCCCAGGAACTGATTGAGAAGCTGCAGCTTCCTGCCCCTCTGGAGGAGGCCTTCCGTCAGATTCCGGAACTCTTTGGCAATGCCGAGGTTCTGACCAGGGCCAGGACTCTCACGAGGAACGAGAGGGCTCTTTGTGCCATTCAAAGATTGGAGAAGATCTATGAGATTCTTACCTTCTACGGCTGTCAGTCCTATGTCTCCTTCGATCTGAGTTTGCTAAGCAATTATGAATATTATACGGGCATTCTCTTTCAGGCCTTTACCTACGGCTCCGGAGATGCTGTGATAAAGGGAGGTCGCTACGATAAGCTCCTGGAAAAGTTTGGTAAAAAGGCGCCTGCTGTGGGCTTTGCCGTGGAAACCGATGCCCTGCTCAATGCCATCGAGCGCCAGAAGCTGGCCCTTCCCCTGGAGAATATTAAGATTATGCTCCTCTATCCGGAGGCTTTCGAAAAGGAAGCCATCCGTTATGCCTGTCAATGGCGGGCCCAGAATCATGATGTAGCCTGCCTGCGTCAAGAGCCGGGGCAAAGTCTGGAGGACTATAGAGCCTATGGC
>CAVLCU010000010.1:18529-31622 GCA_963661545.1 Lachnospiraceae bacterium
TTCAACCCAGGCCTTGCTGATGAACCTGGCAGAGGAAGGAAGTAAGGTGGTGGATCTGGCAGAGGAAGGAAGTAAGATCCTTCATCCGACGGGGGCAGGAAGCAAGAAGAGAAATCTGGCAGAGGGCTGCGAGGAGAAAGGAAGTGCGTCATGCGATATCTGACTTTTGCTTTGACAAAAGGCCGTCTGGCACAGGATACGATGAAATTATTAGAGGGAATCGGCATCACCTGCGAGGAGATGAAAGACAAGGGGTCCAGAAGGCTGATTTTCGTCAATGAGGACCTGAAGCTTCGTTTCTTTCTGGCCAAGGGGCCGGATGTGCCCACCTATGTGGAATATGGAGCGGCTGATATCGGTATCGTAGGCAAGGATACCCTGATGGAGGAGGGAAGGAAGCTCTATGAGGTGCTGGATTTGGGCTATGGAGCCTGCCGCATGTGCGTCTGCGGACCGGAGGAGGCTCGCAGTTACCTGCAGCATAACCAGCTGATCCGGGTAGCTACCAAGTATCCCCATATTGCCAAGGATTATTTCTATAACCAGAAGAATCAGACCGTGGAGCTGATTAAGCTAAACGGCTCCATTGAGCTGGCTCCCATTGTTGGCTTGTCGGAGGTGATTGTGGATATTGTGGAAACCGGCAGTACCTTACGGGAAAATGGCCTCAAGGTACTGGAGGAGATCTGCCCCCTTTCTGCCCGCATGGTGGTGAATCCAGTGAGCATGCGGATGGAAAATGAGAGAATTACCCAGCTGATTCAAAGGCTGAAGCAAGCTCTGTCTCAGGGATAAGAGAAGCGGCTTGGATATCCAAAATGGAATGCTAAAGGAGCGAATGCCAGATGAAAGTAGTGAAATTGACGGAGGAATCCAGACAGGGCTTACTGGAGCATCTGATTCAGCGCAGCCCCAGTCATTATGGGAAGTATGAAGCTGTTGTCAGGGAGGTGATTGACAATGTGCGGCAGAAGGGGGACGCTGCTTTATTTGCCTATACGGAGAAGTTCGATAAAGCCCGCCTGACGGCAAAGACCCTGGAGGTAAGCAAAGAGGAACTGGAAGAGGCCTACCAGGAGGTAGATCCGGCCCTTTTAGAGGTCATTCGCAAGGCCTTGGTGAATATTCGCTCCTTCCATGAGCAGCAGAGACAGAATTCCTGGTTTCATAGTCAGGAAAATGGGATTCTGCTGGGTCAGAAGGTGACACCGATGGAGCGGGTAGGTGTCTATGTACCGGGAGGCAAGGCAGTCTATCCTTCTTCCGTCCTGATGAATGTGGTTCCCGCCAAGGTGGCTGGAGTAGGGCAGATCCTTATGACGACGCCCTGCAATTCACAGGGCAAGGTGAATGCTGCTGTTCTGGTGGCAGCCCATGAGGCCGGGGCAGACCGCATCTTTAAGGTAGGGGGAGCTCAGGCCATTGCAGCCCTTGCCTACGGAACCGAAAGTATCCCCAAGGCAGATAAGATCGTAGGCCCGGGTAATATCTATGTGGCTTTGGCCAAAAAGGCGGTATATGGCAATGTCAGCATTGATTCCATTGCCGGTCCCAGTGAGATCCTGGTTCTGGCAGATGAAACAGCCAATCCCCGTTTTGTGGCAGCGGATCTTTTGTCCCAGGCCGAACACGATGAGATGGCTTCTGCCATCCTCATTACCACCAGCAATCAGCTGGCGGAGGCAGTTCAGACAGAGATCCGGCAATTCCTGGAGGGCTTGTCCCGCCGGGAAATCATTGAAAAATCTCTGGATCAATTCGGTTTCATCCTGCTGGCAGATAGTCGGGAAATTGCGATTGAGACGGCCAATACCATTGCCTCAGAGCATTTGGAGATTGTCATGGAGAATCCCTTTGAGGTCATGACCAAGATCCGTAATGCAGGAGCTATCTTCCTGGGAGAATATAGCAGTGAGCCTCTGGGAGATTATTTTGCCGGTCCCAATCATATCCTGCCCACCAACGGAACCGCCCGCTTCTTCTCCCCCTTGTCGGTGGAGGATTTTGTGAAGAAATCCAGCATCATCTATTATTCCAGGGAAGCCTTGTCGGCCATCCACAGGGACATTGAGCAATTTGCAGCCTGTGAGCAATTGACAGCCCATGCCAATTCCATCGCCGTGCGTTTCGAAGAGGAGAAGAAGAATGACTAAGAAAAAGACAGGGGAGGCAAGTGCCCAGGGATCCATGAAGCGAATTGCCCGGGTAGAACGCTTTACCCGGGAAACAAGGATTCAGCTGGAATTGGATCTGGACGGATCCGGCACCTATGAGGTAGCTTCCGGCCTGGGTTTTTTTGACCACATGCTGGAGGGCTTTGCCCGGCACGGCTTCTTCGATCTGAAGCTGCAGGTGGAGGGAGATCTTCAAGTGGATGATCACCATACCATCGAGGATACCGGCATCGTTCTGGGCGGGGCAATCAAGGAGGCTTTGGGATCCAAGCAGGGTATTTGCCGTTATGGCAGCAGTATTCTGCCCATGGATGAAACCCTGGTGATGACAGCAGTCGATTTGTGCGGGAGACCTTATTTTTCCTTTGAGGGCAATTTCACCGCAGAGAAGGTAGGAGACATGGGAACGGAGATGATTCGGGAGTTCTTCTATGCAATTTCCTACAGCTGCGGCATGAACCTGCATATGAGGATTCTGCAAGGGGGCAATAACCACCATATGGCGGAGGCCCTCTTCAAGTCCTTTGCAAAAGCCCTGGATCAGGCCACTGCCCTGGATCCCAGAATTACAGATGTCCTGTCTACGAAGGGAAGTCTGTAAGGCAGCCCCGGGAGCTGTCACCCTAGTAAAGGTTCATGGCGGCTGATGCCGCACCCAACACCTATGAAAGCCAGCTGGAGGAGAAAAACTTTGGATAAATTACTGATCCCATGCATTTACTTAAAAGAGGAAAGAGCCGTACGGGGCTTTTCATCCGAACAGGCGGACTGGGAAGAGGATCCCTGTCTGCTGGCGGCGGCCTATGGCAATTCCGGGGCGGATGAGATTCTGGTCTTCGATCTGTCCTCCCAGGACAGAGAACATGAACAGGCTTTGGGTATGATTAAGAGAATCTGCCAGGCTGCAGGAGTCCCTGTCATCGGGGCAGGCAATGTCCGCCGGATGGAGGACGTGAAGAAGCTTCTCTATGCCGGATGTGGCAGAGCAGTTCTGAATTTTGGAAAGCCAGGCAATGTAGACTTGCTGGAAGAGGTATCGAAGAAGTTTGGCAAGGATAAAATACTGGTCTACCTCCCGACTCCAGAGGCCTATCAGAACCACCAGGCAGCAATTGACCAGCTGGCGGGAAGCCTGCTTTGCAGGGAAGAGACAGCCAAGGCCATAAGTGGCCACCTTTCTCTTCCTATTCTGCTGATGACAGAGGAGGAAGCCAGGTCTGTCCCCCAGCTTTTGGACGCCCCAATGATTCAGGCCCTGACCGGGGCAGCAGTCAGCCACAAGGATGCAGATCTTATGGCAGTCAAGTTAGCCTGCAAGGAGGGGGGGATTCCGGTCAATACCTTTGAAAGCAAGATTCCCTGGGAAGATTTCAAGCTCAACAGCGATGGGTTGATTCCCTGTATTGTCCAGGATTATCAGACAGACCAGGTTTTGATGCTGGCTTATATGAACCAGGAGGCCTTCCAAAACACCCTGAATACCGGTCGTATGACTTATTGGAGCCGCAGTCGCCAGGAGTTATGGGTAAAGGGGTTGACCTCCGGCCATTTTCAATACGTCAAGTCTCTGACCCTGGATTGCGACAATGACACCCTTCTGGCCAAGGTAGCCCAGGTGGGAGCTGCCTGCCATACCGGGAAGCCTTCCTGCTTTTTCCAGGAACTGATGAGCAAGGAATACGATGACACCAACCCCTTGAGGGTCTTCGAGAATGTGTTTCACATCATAAAGGATCGAAAGATTCATCCCCGGGAGGGATCCTATACCAACTATCTTTTTGACAAGGGAATTGATAAAATTCTGAAAAAGGTGGGAGAGGAATGCACGGAGATCGTCATCGCAGCCAAAAATCCGGATAAAGAGGAGTTGAAGTATGAAATCTCTGATTTCCTCTACCATGTGATGGTTCTGATGGCGGAGAAGGATGTGACCTGGCAGGAGATTACCAGAGAATTGGCTCGCCGGTAGAAGAGACTTTGGCACCAGGCCGGAAGTCAGCGCCCGATGCAGAGCTAAGGGAGTAAGCATGAGAAAACTAGCATTAAGTGACGATATTTTACGGAAGATTGAGAAACCGGAGCGCTATATCGGAGGCGAGGTCAATGCAGTCATGAAGGATCCCTCCTCCGTGAACATCCGTTTCGCCATGTGTTTTCCGGATGTCTATGAGATAGGCATGTCTCACCTGGGAATCCAGATTCTCTATCATATGTTCAATGAAGAGCCGGATATTTGGTGCGAGCGGGTCTATTCCCCCTGGACCGATCTGGATCACATCCTGAGGGAGGAGAAGATTCCCCTCTTCGCCCTGGAATCCCAGGATCCGGTGAGAAGGTTTGATTTTCTTGGGATGACCCTGCAATATGAGATGTGTTATACCAATATTCTCCAAGTTCTGGATCTGAGCGGAATCCCCCTTTATGCCCGGGAACGGAGCCAGGAGGATCCCCTGGTCATAGGCGGAGGTCCCTGTGCCTATAATCCGGAGCCCATAGCTGATTTTTTTGACCTTTTCTATATTGGAGAAGGAGAGGTGGTCTATGACCGCCTCTTTGAGGTCTTTCGGAAAAATCGTCAGGAGGGGGGATCCCGTCAGGATTTTCTGCGCAAGGCGGCCTGTGTGCCCGGCATCTACGTGCCGGGTCTTTATCAGGTTACCTATCGAGAGGACGGAACTTTGGAGAATTTTCTCCCCCTGTGTCCGGAAGCACCGAAAAAGGTGGAAAAGCAGCTGGTGCTGGATTTTGACAAAGCTCCTTATCCCAAGGCTCCGGTGGTTCCTTATCTTAAGGCCACCCAGGATCGGGTGGTATTGGAGATCCAAAGAGGTTGTATTCGAGGCTGCCGCTTCTGCCAGGCGGGCATGGTTTACCGCCCCTTAAGGGAAAAGAAGTTAGAGGGCTTGAAGGAATATGCCAAAATTCTGCTGGACAGCACCGGATATGAAGAGATTTCCCTCAGCTCCCTCAGCTCCAGCGACTATGACAGTCTGCCGGAACTTATGGATTATCTTATGGATCTCTGCCCGGAAAGGGGGGTTAATATCTCTCTTCCCTCCCTGCGCATTGATGCCTTTTCTTTGGATGTTATGTCCAAGGTTCAGGATGTAAAAAAGAGCAGCCTGACCTTCGCCCCGGAGGCAGGGACCCAGCGGATGCGGAATGTGATCAACAAGGGACTGACAGAGGAGGATATTCTCCATGGAGCCGGTCAGGCCTTCCAGGGGGGCTGGAACAAGGTGAAGCTTTACTTTATGCTGGGACTTCCCGGAGAGACCCAGGAGGATATCAAGGGCATCGCCTGGCTGTCGGAGAAAATTGCAGAACGCTATTATGAGATCCCTAAGGACCACCGCAATGGCAAATGCCAGATTACGGCCTCCACTTCTTTTTTTGTGCCCAAACCCTTTACCCCCTTCCAATGGGCTTCCATGAATACCAGCGAGGAATTCCTGGCCAAGGCAAAGATGGTCAAGGAGGAGGTGCGTGTCCAGCTGAATCAGAAAAGCATCCGTTATACCTACCATGAGGCAGATGTATCGGTGCTGGAGGGAGTACTGGCCCGGGGGGACCGCCGTCTTGCCCCGGTCATTGCGGCTGCCTATCAATATGGAGCTTTGTTTGACGCCTGGTCCGAGACCTTCTGCAAGGAGGCCTGGCAGAAAGCCTTTGCCCAGTGTCAGATCGATCCGGCTTTCTATACCTCCAGAGAAAGATCCACCGATGAGCTTCTTCCCTGGGATTTCATCTCGGCAGGGGTGACAAAGGAATTCCTGATGCGGGAATGGGAGCTGGCTCGTCAGGCCAGGATTACCCCTAATTGCCGCCAGGCATGTGCAGGCTGCGGTGCCAGGGCCTACGGAGGAGGGGTATGCTATGAGAGTAAGAATTAAATTCACCAAAACCGGCAGTATGAAATACATCGGACACCTGGATGTCATGCGGTATTTTCAAAAAGCCCTGCGGCGGGCCCATCTGGATGTGGCCTTCTCGGAGGGCTTCAGTCCCCATATGCTGATGTCCTTTGCGGCTCCCCTGGGAGTGGGCATCACCAGCAGCGGGGAGTATTTTGATCTGGACCTGAAAAGCAGTCCATCCTCCCGGGAGCTGACAGAAGGATTGAATCAGCAGATGGCAGAGGGCATAGAGATTCTCAGTGCAAGACAGATAGGAGAGGATAAGGCCTCCAAGTGCATGACCCTGGTGGCAGCGGCGGATTACCTGGTTTCTTTTCGGCCGGGCAGGGTCGTGTATCCGGAGAATTGGAAGGAAAAGCTTGCAGATTTCATGGGGCAGGAATCCATATGGATGAAGCGGAAAACCAAGCGAAAGGAAGAGGAGACGGACATCCGGCCCTGGATCTATCGGCTGGAAGTCCGGGAAGAGGCTATCTTTATGCAGCTGTCCGCAGGCAGCCTTCATAATCTGAAGCCGGAATTGGTGATGCAGGCCTTTGGTCAATATCTAGGGGTGGAGGTTCCGGAGGGTTCCCTGCAGATTCATCGCCAAGAAATCTATGCAGACCTGGGTGAAGAGGGGCAGCGGCGCCTGGTCAGCCTGGAATCTCTGGGTGAGGAGATTTTGTGAAAAAACTAATCGTTGCCTCTATGAAGATCCGGGACCAGAAATGCCTTGCCACCGTCCTGACAGAGGATCAAAAGCCCCTGGAAATCAGCCTGACACCGGAGAAAAAGGAAAGCCTTTTAGGTAATATCTATATGGGGAAGGTGGACAAGCTCCAGCGCAACATTGATGCCGCTTTTGTCCGGATTGCGCCCGATCAATTCGCTTATCTGCCCCTAAAGGAAATGGAAAAAGGGGGGAAGACCCTCAAACCGGGAGATCAGATTTTGGTACAGGTGGAGAAAGAGGCCATCAAACAGAAGCTTCCCCGGCTGACCATCAATCTGACCCTGGCCGGCAAATACCTGGTTCTCAGCAGTCAACGTCAGACTATGAATTTCTCCCACAAACTGCAGCCGGAGGAAAAGCTCCGCTTAAAAAACCTCCTGAAATCCCG
This sequence comes from Lachnospiraceae bacterium, assembly GCA_963661545.1. GTDB lineage: Bacteria > Bacillota > Clostridia > Lachnospirales > Lachnospiraceae > Scatomonas. Next base: position 25,724 of record CAVLCU010000010.1, read on the forward strand.
CCGCAGTCCGGATTTTGGCCTGGTGGTGCGCACCAACGCCAGGGAGGCCAAAGAGGAGGATTTGCTGGAGGAATTGGACCATCTTACCCGACAGATGCAGCATATTTGCCTTTATGGTCCCTCCAGGACCTGTTTCAGCTGCCTTTATCGAGCTCCCAGTCCCTGGGTGCAGGAATTGACCAATCAGTCCTTTCAGAGCCTGCAGCGGATTCTCACCGACCAAAGGGAGATCTATGAGGAGTTGAAAGAATATCTGCGGCAGCAGGATCCAAAGGGGCAGGTATCCCTGGAATATTATCAGGATCCCCTTTTGTCCTTAGCTCACCTGTGCAACCTGTATGGGCTGGTAGACAAGCTGAACCAGGAACGAGTATGGCTTTCCTCCGGCGGCTTCCTGGTGATCCAGGAGACAGAGGCCTTTGTGGTCATAGACGTCAACACCGGCAAATGCATGGACAAAACGAATTCCCAGGAAACCTTTTATCGAATCAACCGGGAGGCAGCAGAGGAGATTGCTGTACAGATTCGCCTGCGTCAGCTCTCCGGCATTATTCTCATTGATTTTATCAATATGTCTGATTCTCGGCAGCAGAAGGAACTGAAGGAATATATGCAGGAGTTGGTGGCCAAAGATTCTGTTCCCACCAAGGTGGTGGATATTACCCCCTTGCACATCATGGAATTGACCCGGCGAAAGGAAAAAAAATCCTTCCGAGACCAGATAAGATTATTGACAAGTCATGGATTGCATGATACACTGACTTAGTGTGCCGCACAGAGAGGTAGAAGTGTTCGCAAGAACCACCGAATCTGGCGAGTAATGATAATAGGAGGTGCCATATGTACGCAATTATTGCAACAGGTGGTAAACAGTACAAAGTAGCCGAAGGCGATATCATTAAAGTGGAAAAGCTTGGTGTGGAAGCTGGCGAGACTGTTACGTTTGATCAGGTACTTGCAGTAAGAGATGACCAGGCTTTGAAGGTTGGCAGCGATGTTGCAGCAGCAACCGTAAGCGCATCCGTTGTTGACAACGGCAAAGCAAAAAAAGTCATTGTTTACAAGTATAAGAGAAAAACCGGATACCACAAGAAAAACGGTCATAGACAGCAGTATACCAAGGTACAGATCGATAAGATCAACGCCTAAGCAGCTGGTGCAGGTATGACAAGGGTAAAGTTTTATCAGAATCAGAAGGGGCAATGTACCGGCTTTGAGATATCCGGGCATTCCGGATATGGAGAAGAAGGCACGGATATTATCTGTGCCGCCATCTCGGCCCTGACGGTGAATACCATCAATTCTTTGGAAGAGTTTGTCGAAGATCCCATCCAGGTGGAGGAAAGTGAGAAAAAAGCTTATTTGCGCTTATCCATTGCCGGAGATCATAGTGAAAAGGCAGAACTTTTGCTGAGGTCTTTGCAGCTGGGGATATCGAATATGTATTCTGGTAAAGCGGTTCAGAAGTATATGGATCTTATTTTCGAGGAGGTGTAAGAGATGTTGAAGATGAACCTTCAGTTCTTCGCCCATAAAAAGGGAGTTGGCTCCACAAAGAACGGACGTGATTCCGAATCCAAGCGTTTGGGCGCCAAGAGAGCGGACGGACAGTTTGTAAAGGCTGGTAATATCCTTTACAGACAGCGGGGAACCAAAATCCATCCGGGCGAAAACGTTGGAATTGGTAAGGATGATACTCTGTATGCAAAGGCAGACGGCGTTGTCAGATTCCAGAGAAAGGGAAGAGACAAGAAGCAGGTTTCTGTACTTCCAGCAGCAGAATAAGGAACGGGCGGAGCTATTACAGATGATGTGATGGCTCCGCCTTTCTTATCCGGTGGCAGCAGGAGAGCAGGCAAGTGGGGAGCATGGGGCAGGGAAGTGTAGCATTGCAGAACGGAGAAAACATATGTTTGCAGACAGAGCAAGGATTGTCATAAAGTCCGGCAGGGGAGGCGATGGCCATGTCAGCTTCCGACGGGAGAAATTCGTGGCGGCAGGAGGCCCTGATGGAGGAGATGGCGGTAAGGGTGGGGATGTGATCTTCCAGGTGGATCAGGGAATGCATACCCTTGCGGAATATCGTCATTGCAGGAAATATGCGGCCCAGAACGGAGAAGGCGGCGGCAAGCGTCGCTGCCATGGCAAGGATGGGGCAGATGTGATTTTGAAGGTTCCGCAAGGAACGGTAATCCTGGATCAGCAAAGCGGAAAGGTGATCGCAGATATGTCCGGCGATCAGCGCCGGGTGATTGTCCTTAAGGGGGGACGGGGGGGCAAGGGTAATATGAATTATGCCACCCCCACCATGCAGGTGCCCAAGTATGCCCAGCCCGGACAAGCCGCTCAGGAGTTGGAGGTTCGGCTGGAATTAAAGCTTATCGCAGATGTTGGCCTGGTGGGATTCCCGAATGTGGGCAAATCCACCCTCCTGTCGAGAGTCAGCAATGCCCAGCCCAAGATAGCCAACTATCATTTTACTACCTTACAGCCTAATTTGGGGGTAGTGGATCTGGAGGGCGGTGGCTTTGTCCTGGCAGATATTCCCGGCTTGATTGAGGGGGCTTCTCAGGGAGCCGGTCTGGGGCATGAATTCCTTCGCCATATTGAACGCACACGGATGTTAATCCATGTGGTGGATGCGGCTTCCACGGAAGGACGGGATCCGGTGGAAGATATCCACAAGATCAATCAGGAGCTGGAGGCCTACAATCCTTCCCTTGCGGCCCGTCCCCAGGTGATAGCAGCCAATAAGATGGATTCCCTTCAAACACCGGAGGGAGAGAAGGATAACCTGCAGCGGCTGAAGGAGGAATTTGAGCCTGGGGGTATCCGGGTATTCCCCATCTCCGCCGCCACAGGAGAGGGCATTCGGGAGCTTTTCTTCTATGTACAGGAACAGCTGAGACAGATTCCGGAGGATACCCTGGTCTTTGAAACGGAATTTTTCTCGGAGGATATGCTGGCCAGGGAGAATCTGCCCTATACCGTAAGTCAGGATCCGGAGGATCCCCATACCTTCCTGGTGGAGGGACCGAGAATCGAAAAAATGCTGGGATATACCAACCTGGATTCGGAAAAAGGCTTTGCCTTCTTCCAGAAATTCCTTAGCGATTCCGGCATCCTTAAGGATTTGGAGGCTGCCGGTATAGAGGAAGGCGACACGGTTCGCATGTATGGACTGGCCTTTGACTATGTTCCCTAACAAACAGAGAGAAGGTGAGAGATAAATGACCAGTAAACAGCGCTCTTATCTGAAGAGTATTGTCTCAAGAACAGACTCCATTCTCCAGATCGGAAAGTCCGGAATTACGCCGGATCTTACCGCATCTGTGGCAGAGGCCTTGGAGGCAAGAGAGTTGATTAAGATTAATGTTAACCAGAATTGTTTGGAAAGACCCAAAGATCTGGCTGTGGTGCTTGCAGAAAGAACCCACTCGGAGGTGGTGCAGGTCATCGGCAGAAAGATCATATTATACAAGGAAACCACAAGGGAAAAGAAAAAGATCCTATTTCCGGACTAGTACATTGACACGTTGACCGGAAAGGCAGATTTTTGTCAATAAGCGGATCAAGGGGTTTGGGGAAGAATGACGACAGTTAGAAGAAAAATCGGTATCATGGGCGGAACCTTTGATCCCATCCATATTGGACATTTAATCCTGGGGGAAGCAGCCTATGAGCAATATCAGTTGGATCGGGTTTTGTTCATGCCTGCGGGAAATCCCCCCCACAAGCGGGAGCGCAAGGGAAGGGCAGGAGACCGGGAACGGGCAGAGATGGTTCAGCTGGCCATTGCATCGAATCCGCATTTTGAGCTGTCTTTGATGGAAATGCAGGAAAATGGCTTCACCTATACCTATCATACTCTGGAGGCCTTGCGAAGCAGGAATCCGGATACGGAATATTATTTTATCATCGGTGCGGACTCCCTGCGGGATTTTGACCAATGGCGAGAGCCCAGGAGAATTCTGCAGGCTTGTCACTTGGTGGTGGCCATCCGGGATTGGATGAGTGAGGAAAGCTTTGACCGCCTGATTGCAAGGAGAAGAGAAGAATTCCGGGGAGATATCCGCAAGCTGCATACCCCCAATCTGGATGTCTCCTCTCATTATATTCGTCAAATGCTGCAGGAGGGAAGGACAGTTCGTTATTTCCTGCCGGATCCTGTGTTGGAATATATTGAGAAGCATGGAATGTATCAGCAAAGGGAAGAATGAGATGTCATGGAAGCAGAATTAAAGAAGACACAAGATCGATTAAGAAAAGCTCTGAGTGAGGATCGCTATGAGCATACCATGGGAGTCATGTATACGGCAGCCTGCCTGGCCATGACACATGGTGTCAATCTGCAGCAGGCCCAATATGCGGGACTTCTGCATGACTGTGCCAAATGCATTCCCCACAAGAAACAGTTGGCTCTGTGCCGGGAGGCCGGTGTGGGGATCAGTGATTTTGAAGGAGATCATCTCTTCCTTCTGCATGCCAAGCTGGGAGCTTATCTGGCGGAGCATACCTATGGCATCCATGATCCTGAGATCCTGGAATCCATCCGGTGGCATACCACGGGAAAAGCCGGGATGACAGCCTTGGAGAAAATCATCTATATTGCGGATTATATCGAACCCAATCGTGACAAGGCTCCCCGTCTGCCAAAGATCCGCAGAATGGCCTTCGAAAATCTGGATGCCTGTATGTTGGCCATTCTTACCGATACCGTCACCTATCTGGGCACCGATCCTGCCTCCATGGATCCAACCACCCTGGAGGCTTCTGAATATTATGCTTCCGCCTATGACAAATGAAAGGTTAATTTTATGAATGATGCAAAAGCTATGGCTCGCCTGACGATTCAGGCCTTGGAAGAAAAGAAAGCCAACGATATCCGCATCCTGGATATCGGAAATATCTCTGTCCTTGCGGATTATTTTATCATCGCCAGTGGAAGTAACCGCAACCAGGTGCAGGCAATGGCAGACAATGTAGAGGAAATCCTGGGAAAAGAAGGATATCACCCCCGCCATATAGAAGGATACCAGACTGCCAATTGGATTCTGATGGACTATGGTGATGTAGTGCTCCACCTGTTTGATGAAGAAAATCGCCTCTTCTATGACCTGGAAAGAATCTGGAGAGACGGAACCTTGATCCATAAAGAAAATATATAATCACGTTTATAAGTTCAAAAGCCTGAGCCCCCGACATGTTCGTGACGCAACGCCAGCCCCTTTAGGGGCATGTCAATGGGCTCAGGCTTTATGACAGGCTTCATCCCTTCAGAAAGCGGAAAACGCCGATGACCTTGCCGAGGATTCGCAGATCATCATAAACCAGAATCGGTTCCATGGAATCATTCTCCGGCTGCAAACGGTAATATCCATCTTCTCTATAAAAAGTTTTCACGGTGGCCGAATCCCCCACCAGGGCGACAATCATCTCCCCATCCTGTGCTGTATTCTTTTGCTCCACCAGTACAAAATCCCCATTTAGAATTCCCGCATTGATCATACTGTCACCTTTTACGCGCAGAAGAAAAGTCTGGGCGTTGGGAAGCCGTTCCACCGGGACGGGAAAATAGGACTCAATCTGTTCTACTGCAAGAAGGGGCTGGCCAGCGGCGACATTTCCTATCATGGGAACCTGGGCAACTTCTGCACCGGTCGTGGGTGCATTGTCCGAGGAGGATGGAGAGGAGGAACCCGTAAGCCCCAGATGACTCATACGCATATCCTGAAAATGATCATCCAGAATCTCGATTGACCGGGTCTTGGAGGCATTTTTCCTTATATATCCGTTCTTCTCCAAAGACTCCAGATGGGCGTGGACGGAGGAAGTAGACTTCAAACCGACTGCCTCCCCGATCTCCCGCACGGAAGGCGGAAATCCCTTCTCCAGAATC
>CAVLCU010000011.1:0-28051 GCA_963661545.1 Lachnospiraceae bacterium
GAGCTGGCAGAGTAAACATCCAAGGCGGCTGACGCCGCCCCTACCACGAATGAAAGCCCCGACTGCTCCGCACTTCGTGCTCTCGCAGTCGGGGCTTTCCTGACAAGAGAATCCCTGTCAGCCTACAGCAGCTGCTCCAGCTGCTGACGAATGGCAAGGATAAAGTCCCTGCTGTTGAGAACTACCGGGTTCTCCAGGCTGGTAATCAGAGCCAGATCCTTGGTCATTTTGCCGGATTCGATGGTAGCGATGGTGGCCTGCTCCAGCTTGTCGGCAAAGGTCTGCAATGCCTGACTGCCGTCCAGCTCGCCCCTCTTGCGGAGGGCGCCGGTCCAGGCGAAGATGGTGGCTACGGAATTGGTGGAGGTCTCCTCCCCCTTCAGGTGCTTATAATAGTGGCGCTGAACTGTGCCGTGGGCTGCCTCGTACTCATAGTAGCCATGGGGAGAAACCAGAACCGAGGTCATCATGGCCAGGGAGCCGAAGGCGGAGGATACCATATCGCTCATCACATCGCCGTCATAGTTCTTGCAAGCCCAGATAAAGCCCCCCTCTGCCTTCATGATTCGAGCCACGGCATCATCAATGAGGGTATAGAAGTAGGTAATACCTGCCGCCTGGAAGCGGTCCTTGTAGTCCGCTTCGTATATTTCTGCAAAGATATCCTTGAAGCGATGGTCGTATTTCTTGGAAATGGTGTCCTTGGTGGCAAACCAGAGGTCTTGTTTGGTATCCAGGGCATATTCAAAGCAGGATTTGGCAAAGCTTCGGATGGAATCATCCAGGTTATGCTGCCCCTGCACCACACCGCTTCCTTGGAAGTCATGAACCACCAGCTCCTGGGGTTCCCCTCCGTCTGCAGGCGTATAGACCAGCTTGACACTTCCGGCAGCGGGAATCTGCATCTCCACATTGCGGTAGACATCGCCATAGGCATGACGGGCTATGGTGATGGGCTTCTTCCAGTTCTTGACGCAGGGCTCAATCCCCTTTACTACGATGGGAGCACGGAAGACAGTTCCGTCCAGAGCCGCACGGATGGTGCCGTTGGGGCTCTTCCACATCTCATGGAGGTGATATTCCGGCATCCGGGCGGCGTTGGGAGTAATGGTGGCACATTTTACGGCAACTCCATATTTTTTGGTGGCATTGGCCGCATCCAGGGTTACCTGATCTGCCGTTTCATCTCTGTGCTGCAAGCCCAGGTCATAGTATTCTGTATTCAGGTCAATAAAAGGAGTCAGAAGCTCCTCCTTGATGATCTGCCACAGGATCCGGGTCATTTCATCCCCGTCCATCTCCACCAGGGGTGTTTTCATACTTATCTTATCCATGATGCTTCTTTCTCCTTATTCCTTAGACATTTTTTCTTTTAAAAGGTCCCCGGCCATAGCTGGATTGGCCTTGCCCTTCATCTCTTTCATGACCTGCCCTACCAGGAAGCCCAGAACCTTCTCCTTGCCGCCCTTGTACTCTTCCACCACCTTGGGGTTGTTGGCCATTACTTTCTCCACCACTGCCTCCAGGGCATTGGCGTCATTGACGGTCTTGAGTCCGTGCTCTTCTACATAGGCCTTCGGATCCACATCCTCCAGGAAGATCTGTTCAAACACCTCCTTGGCCACGGTACTGTTGATGGATCCCTCCTCTGTCAGGGCAATGAGACTGGCCAGATGTTCCGGGGAGAAGCTAAGCTGCTCTGCTTCTTTGCCATGCTCCCGCAGCAGGCGCAGGGTCTCTACCATCAGCCAGTTGGAAGCCTTCTTGGGGCTGGCTCCCAGAGCTACGGTTGCCTCGAAAATATCTGCCAGCCGTTTGGTTCCCGTCAGAATAGAGGCATCGTAGGCCGGAAGAGCGAATTCTGTCACATAGCGTGCCTCCTTCTCCGGCTGCAGCTCCGGAAGAGAATGACGGATCTCCTCCAGCCATTGGTCGCTGATGACCACGGGAGGAAGGTCCGGATCCGGAAAATAGCGATAATCCTGGGCATCCTCCTTGGACCGCATGGCGTAGGAAAATTCCTTATTATCATCCCAGCGTCTGGTCTCCTGGATCACCGGCTTACCCCTCTCCAGCAGGTCAATCTGGCGGGTACGCTCCCCTTCTATGGCATGGGCGATGGCCTTGAAGGAATTCAGGTTTTTCATCTCTGTTCGGGTGCCAAAGGTCTGGCTGCCCTTTTCCCGGACAGACAGGTTGACATCCGCCCGCATGGAGCCCTCCTGCAGCTTGCAGTCCGAGGCGCCCACATATTGGGCGATCATACGCAGCCGTTCCAGGTAGGCAATCACCTCCTGGGCACTGGCCATATCCGGCTCGGATACGATCTCAATCAGGGGAACCCCGCTGCGGTTATAATCCACCAGGGAGCAATCCTCCCACTCGTCGTGAATCAGCTTGCCTGCATCCTCCTCCATATGGATCTCGTGGATGCGAACCTTCTTCTTGCCCTCCTGGGTCTCAATCTCTATCCAGCCGTCATGGCAGATGGGGAGATAGAGCTGGGAAATCTGGTAATTCTGGGGATTGTCCGGATAAAAATAGTTCTTCCGGTCAAATTTACAATGCTGATGAATCTGACAATTGGCTGCCAGGCCCACGGCCATGGCATATTCCACCACCTGTTTGTTCAAGACCGGAAGGGAACCGGGCATTCCGGTGCAGACCGGACAGGTATGGGTATTGGGCGCTCCGCCGAATTCCGTGGAGCAGCCACAGAAAATCTTGGTCTTGGTGGCCAATTCCACGTGAACCTCCAGGCCAATGACGGTTTCGTATTCCTTTGCCATTATGCCTCCTCCCTTCTCTTGCACTCATAGGTATAAGCCGCCTGCAGCAGCTTCTTCTCGCTAAAGCAATCTCCAATCAGCTGCATGCCTATGGGAAGACCGGCGGAATCCTCCCCGCAGGGGAGACTGATGCCCGGCAGGCCTGCCAGATTCACGGATACGGTATAGATATCTCCCAGATACATCTGGAGGGGGTCACTTAAAGACTCTCCCAGGCGGGGAGCCGTTGTGGGGGCTGCAGGAGCCAGGATCATGTCATAGCGAGCAAAAGCCTGGTCAAAAGCCTTCTTAATCAGGGCCTTTGTCCGCAGGGCCTTCAGGTAGTAGGCATCATAATAGCCGGAGCTTAAGACAAAGGAGCCCAGCATGATTCTTCGCTTGACCTCCGGTCCGAAGCCCTCCGACCGGCTCTTTTTGTACATATCATGAAGGCCCTCATAGTCCTGGGCCCGATAGCCATACTTCACTCCGTCAAAGCGCTCCAGGTTGGAAGAGGCCTCTGCGGAGGCAATGACATAATAGGCAGGAATGGCATATTCCAGCATACCAAGATCAAATTCCTCTACCAGGGCTCCCTGGCGGCGAAATACCTCCCCGGCAGCCAGAACCTTTTCCTTGACCTGGGCATCCAACCCTTCCCCAAAATACTCTCTGGGAATGCCAATTCTCATGCCCTTACAGTCCTCCTTGAGGGCGGACATGAAATCATAATCTGCCAGCTTCACGGAGGTGGAGTCCTTGGGATCCTGGGAGGCAATGACCTGGAGCAGGGCGGCACAGTCGGTTACATCCCTGCCGATGGGTCCGATCTGATCCAGGGAAGAGCCATAGGCGATGAGGCCATACCGGGACACTGCCCCATAGGTGGGCTTCATTCCGGTTACCCCACAAAAAGAGCTGGGCTGGCGGATGGAGCCTCCGGTATCACTGCCCAGGGCACAGGGAACCTCTCCTGCTGCCACGGCTGCACAGGAGCCGCCGGAGGATCCTCCCGGCACATGGTCGGGATGTTTGGGATTCCTGGTTATTCCAAACCAGGAGGTCTCCGTGGTGCTGCCCATGGCAAATTCATCCATATTGGTTTTCCCCAGGATGATCATGCCGGCCTTGTCCAGATTTCTTACTGCCTCTGCGTCATAGGGGGGGATAAAATTGTATAAAATCCTGGAAGCGCAGGTGGTCTTCAGCCCCCTGGTGCAGATATTATCCTTGACTGCAATGGGCACGCCTGCTAAAGGTCCCTGCAGATCTCCGGCATCGATCTGAGCCTGGACAGCATCCGCCCGCTTCAGGGCCCCTTCCTCGTCCACCGTGATAAAGGCATGAATCTGGGGTTCCTGGGCCCGGATGGCCTCCAGAGCCGCCTCTACCCCTTCTCTTACGCCAATCTCCCCTGCCTTGATTCGGGAGGAAAGCTCTACAGCAGTTAAATCCATCATTTTCACCTGTCTTTCCTCCTATTCTACGGTCTTAGGCACCTGATATTGGCCATCTTTTGCCTCCGGCGCATTGGCCAGCATGGCCTCTCGGTCATCAGTATTGGTCACCACATCCTCCCGGAATACATTATGGACCGGAAAGACATGGGACATAGGCTCCACACCACTGGTATCCAGCTGGTCCAGTTTGTCAATATAGTCCAGCATCTTCTGCATATCCTCCCTAGCCTGGATCTTCTCTTCTTCTGAGAGTTTCAACTTGGCCAGGATACCCACATAGTCTATGGTTTCATCGGTTATCTTGCTTGCCATCCATTCTCCCTTCCCTGCTGTATCCTGCTCGTTTTTCCTTCCAAGAACTGAAAGGTGCTAAGCAGCTGGCTTTTCCTCCCTGTGGCGGCTGTACAAACAGCCACGGGTTACTTTATAACTGCTTGATCCGGTCGATGGCTTCCAGGGTGTTTTCATAAGTGCCAAAGGCGGTCACCCGGAAATATCCCTCGCCGCTGGGGCCGAAGCCTGATCCCGGAGTTCCCACCACATTGGCTTCCTCCAGCAGATAATCGAAGAACTTCCAGGAATCCATGCCCTGAGGCGTCTTCAGCCAGATATAGGGGGCATTGACACCGCCGGAGACGGTATAACCGGCCTCCTTAAGTCCCTGGCAGATGACCTGGGCATTTCTCATATAGTAAGCTACCTGGTCAGCCAACTCCTTCTTGCCCTGGGCAGAATAAACAGCCTCCCCTGCCTTCTGGACGATATAGGGAGCCCCGTTGTATTTGGTGCCGTGCCGTCTTGCCCAGAGACTGTGAAGGGAAACCTCTCCACACTTCAGATCCTTGGGAACCACCGTAAAGCCCAGACGAAGGCCGGTAAATCCCGCATTCTTGGAAAAGCTGTGGAATTCAATGGCACAGGTTCGAGCTCCCTGGCACTCGTAGATGGAATGAGGCACATCCTCTTCGGAAATATAGGCTTCATAAGCTGCATCGTAGAGGATGACAGCGCCCACGCGGTTGGCATAATCCACCCATTCCTGCAGCTGTCCCCTGGTAAGGGTGGCGCCGGTGGGATTGTTGGGATAGCACAGATAGATCAGATCCGGGGTCTCCCGGGGCAATTCCGGGGCAAAGCCGTTGTCTGTCGTACAAGGCATATAGATAACCTGGGAAAACATCTGAGTCTGGGGATTCCAGTCTCCGGCTCTTCCGGCCATGACATTGGAGTCTACATAGACCGGATAGACCGGATCGCAGACTGCGATGCGGCAATCCTGACTGAAGATTTCCTGAATATTGCCGCAGTCACATTTGGCTCCGTCGGATACAAAAATCTCGTCGGCCTCGATCTGACATCCCCGGCTTTGGTAGTCATTTTGGGCAATGGTTTCCCGCAAAAAGGCATATCCCAGATCCGGGGCATAGCCACGGAAGGTCTCTGCCTGCCCCATCTCCTCCACTGCCCCATGAAGGGCAGAGACAATGACCGGGGCCAGGGGCTGGGTTACATCGCCGATGCCCAGACGGATCAGCTGATCCTTCTTGTCCGGATGGCTTTGAGAATATTCTGCCACCTTCTTCCCTATGGTGGAGAAGAGATAGCTTCCGGGTAACTTCAGGTAATTCTCGTTGATTTTGAACATTTTCTTCCTCCTGGATCGGCTTTTATTCGTGGTGGTGCCCCATATCGCGGGGCATGGACCTTTATTCATAAGACATCAAAGTCAGGATCATCTGGGCCGTCTCTACTAAGCCGGTTCCGTTGTCCATACTATGCTTCTGCAGGTAGCGATGCGCTTCCGATTCTGTCATATGATTTCTCTCCATCAGGAGAGCCTTGGCATGGTTGAGTACCGTCTGTTCTTCCTGGCTTCTGGCTCTGGGCATGGAACGGGCCTTTTTTCTCCGCCGGATGGCTTTCTGCTGCATCATGCCCAGGGTATCCGCCAGCTCCCGTACCGATAGGGGCATGGCCAGAGACATCACATTGGAACCTTCCACATTTCCCAGAGCCCGTCTGGAGCAGAGCAGCAGCATCTCAAAACCCACAGGCATACAATCCTTCAATTCCGCAAAAAACATATCCGGCAGCTTATAGCCGGAGACGACAATCCCGTTGTCGTAGATATTCATCTCCGCCAAAGCCGTTGCAGCCGTAGTACAGACCGCATCTACATCAAAGCCACACCGCACACAGACATCCCTGATCTTCTTCGCATCCTCCAATTTGGGAAAAACCACAATCAAACTGCTCATTCAGTCTGCCCCTTCCCCTTTGATTAGATACGATAGAGATACTTGTTCACTTCCCAGTCAAAGACCTGGGGCATATACTCATTCCATTCTTCCTTCTTTACCTTCAGATATTGATCAACAAATTCCTGTCCCAGGATGCTTGGCACAAAAGCATCCCCCTCCAGGGCCTCAATGGCCTCCCCCAGGGTAGAAGGCAGGGTGGCCACCTGATACTCCCTCTTCTCTGCTTCCGTCATCTGATCCACCTCCTTGGATATAGGCTCTGGAGGAGCGATCTGATTCTTGATTCCGTCAAGACCTGCGGCCAGACAGATGGTGATGGCCAGATAGGGATTGGCAGCAGGATCCGGAGAACGCAGCTCCACCTGGGTCTTATTCTCCCGATCCGCGGGGATCCGGATCAGGGAGGTCTTAAAATGAGTGGACCAGGCAGTATGAACCGGTGCATCATTGCCGGCAATCAGGCGCTTATAGGAATTAATCAGAGGATTGGTGATGGCACTCATCCCTCTGGCGTGGGTCAAAAGACCTCCGATGAAATAAAGAGCCTCCTGGGATAGCTTCCGGGGGGCATCCTTGTCATAGAAGAGATTCCGCCCTGTCTCATCGTAGAGAGCAAAATTCAGATGCATGCCGGAGCCGGGCAGACCGGTCTTGGGCTTGGGCATGAAGGTGGCATGGAGGCCGTGCCGTCTGGCAACGGTTCGGACGGCAAACTTAAAGGTCATCAGACTGTCTGCTGCTGCTACTCCCCTGGCCCGATGAAAATCAATCTCATGCTGACCCGGAGCCATCTCATGATAGGAGGACTCTACCTCAAAGCCCATGTCTTCCAGGGTAAGAACCATGTCTCTTCTGGCATTCTCCCCCATATCATTGGGAGCTACATCAAAATAGCCTGCCCGCTCCGGTGTATGGGTCGTGGGATTGCCATTCTCGTCGGTCTGAAAGAGGAAGAATTCACATTCCGGGCCGATATGGAAGTAGTAGCCCATCTCCTGAGCCTGCTTGAGATACTGTTTCAGGATGCTGCGGGTACAATTCTCATGGGGTCTGCCATCCGCCAGGCAAACATCGCAGAGCATACGAGCTACCTTACCGGTCTGAGGCCGCCAGGGCAAGATCACGAAACTATCCGGATCCGGATGCAGGTAAAGATCCGTCTCATCCTCAGAAAAGCCCCGGATGGAGGCTCCCGGAAAGAGGCACTTATTGTCCAATGCTTTTTCCAGCTGACTGGCGGTAACCATGAGATTCTTCAGGGTTCCAAACATGTCCGTGAACTGCAGCTTAATGAATTCTACGTCCTCTTCCTCCGCCAGCTGCAGAATTGCTTCTTTCGTATATTTCGCCATGGCAGGTCTCCTTTACTCGAAAAGAGGGGCCGCAGCCAGCGGCACCCTCCTATTACCGTGCGTTTTACACGTTGATTATACAGATTTCCTTTTTTTTTGTCAACGGACGTTTCATATCCTTTCAGAAAGTGCTGCTGCAGAAGACTCTGACCGAATGACCGCATTTCGCTCCAGGAGCAGATCTCTCATTTCTCGGATGGTGGAGGTGGTAAAGAGGTCGGTTAGGGTGAGTTCTGCCTCGAAGGTCTCCCGCAGAGCGGATAAGAGCCGCATGGCGATGAGGGAATTGCCTCCCATGGCGAAGAAGTCAGAATCCAGATTCACCTCCCCTTTCTCCAGATTCAAAAGTTGACAGAATCTGGTTTTCAAGATCTCCTCCAGGGCATCTCCTTCCTGGGAAGCAGGTTTTTGCTCCCCTTTTTCTTCTGTAAGGGAGACGTAGATCCGCTTGAGCTCCTCCAGATTGGTTTTCCCATTTCTCGTCCTTGGGATCTGTTCCAGGCAGAGGAAACGTTTGGGCATCATATAGTCCGGAAGCTTTTGTTCCAATAGGCAGCGGATGGCATTGGGATTGGCGTCAGCCTCGATTTTACCCCCTGTGTAAAAGAGAATAATCTGCTGCCTGTCGTTGACTAGGGCTTCCGCCTGTCCCACTCCCTCCACTTCCTCTGCTACAGAGGAAATGGCTGACAGCTCGATGCGTTTTCCGTTGATCTTAACCTGTCGATCCTCCCTTCCGTCGAACAGGATGGTGCCGTCTTCCCGATAATGACCCCGATCCCCGGTATTGTATAAGCGCTCTCCCTTCCAGATCACAAATTTCTCCTTTGTCAGGGCTTCGTCCTGGCAATAGCCGCTGGCTACCCCGATTCCTGCCCCATAGAGAGTGCCGGTAACTCCTATGGGGAGCTCCTGCATATTTTCATTGAGAATGTAATAGCGGTTGTTGGCAATGGGCTTTCCATAGGGGATGACTTCCTGTGTCAAATCCTTTTCCTCGATATCATGGAGGATGTTCCACAGGGTGGTCTCCGTGGGTCCCCCGGCTGATACAAGCTGCAAGGAGGGCTGATATTCCCTGAGCTTTCGCAAGAGGCTGGGCTTGATATAATCTCCTCCCAGGATCAGCAGGCGCAGGGATGACAAGTGACATGCCAGATCCGGCCGGCCGCCCACCGCCTCCAGGAGCATTTCCTGCATAGCTGGGACACTGTTCCAGATGGTTACGGGATGCTGCCTCATCAGATTCAGCCAATATTCCGGATCCCTGGCGTGTATCTCATCCGGAATGACCAGGCTGGCACCGGCCTGAACCATGCCAAAGATGTCATAGAGAGACATATCGTGGGCCAGGTTGGTCACTCCCATGGCTGTATCCTGGCAGGATACCTGATATCTTTGATTGGTGGTCAGGATGGCATTTAAGAGGGACTCCTGACGGATCATCACCGCCTTAGGACGGCCGGTGGTTCCGGAAGTATGGATGATCAGGCCTGGCTCCTTGGGGGATACCGGGGCGGGTGCCGCCAGAAACCCTTCCTCTTGAGAGGAAAGCAAGGCGGGCTCCCCCAAAATCCTTTCTTCCTGCGCAAGAAGGGAATCTATGCATACCACATGGGGGATCTGTCCTTCCAGAGCTTCCCTGTCCTTCTCCGATATCAGAATGGTCTGGCAATGGATCCAATGGAGGGCAGATAGAACCAGCTCGTAGGAATAGGCATATTCCAGGGGAACGTAGACGGCTCCCATATAGGAGATGGCCAGGGCACCCACCAGGGCCTCCATGCTCTTGCCCATGTAAAGGGCCACCTTATCCCCCTGGGAGATTCCCAGGGATCCCAGGTGCCTGACCAGTCTGGATACTCTCTCATAGATATCCTGGTAGGTATAGGTTCTATCCAGGGTTTTGAGATAGGGACGGGAGGCATAGGTCTGGAAGCTCTCCTCCAGCATTTGGCCAATGGACAGGTCATAGGTCTCCCTCTGGGTATCGTTGGTCTTGTCAATGATTTGACGGTCTTCCTGGGGCAGGGGGATTTCTGCCCTGGAATTCCAATATTCCTCCTGGTTTGCCGCCTGAAAGAGAATTCCCTTTTGCATTTGTGCCAGCTTTTCCAGAACCTCCGGGCGGATCAGACCCTTTAAGCTATTATAATTAAACTCAATACGGTCACTATAGATACAGGTATTTACATCGATCCAGATCTGGGAGGTATGATTCTCCTGGTAGCGGATCCGCATCCCCTCCTTCTGAATTTCGATGAATTCCTGCTGAAATTCCTGGGCATCCGGCAGCATGCCAAATACCAGGGGGGCCAGAACTTCGCTATAGCCATTATTTCTGCGATAGATTTCTCTGGTAATCTCCATTCCGCTGAAACTGTTGTGATCCTTGAGCTCCATGATCTGCTGCTGGGTCTTGATTACCTTGTCATAGAAGGTATCCTCCGGATTATCCTCCATGGTAAATAAAAGGAAGGAGGCACATTCCCCCAGCACCTTGAAGATGTCCTCATGGAAGGGGGGACGATAGAATTCCGGAATATTGAGCAAAAATCTTCTCTTGTCGTTCCACCTGGCTACCGCCAGGCCAAAGGAGGTCAATAAGACAGAAAAGGCGGATACACCGTGAGCCATGGCCTTCTGCTCGATCCGGTTCCAGACCTCTATGGGAAGGCCGCATTCCACCTGAATGCCTTCCACTGTTTCCAGCTCTGTGATATCCTGCTCCAGAGGAAGGGTTCCGGCTGCCGGCAGGGAGGGAATCTTATCCAGCCAATAGGACCGGTCTGCTTCGTATTTTTGGGTGGTCTTCAAGGCCTCCCGGTAACGGATATAATCCCGGAAGGTTACCTGCAGGGGGGGCAGGGTAAGGGTGGGATCCTTATAAAACTTGCCCAGCTCCGTGAAGAAGAGCTGGAAGCTCCAGCCATCCATGATCTGGCCATCGGCATAGATATGCAGGATCACGAAATCATCTGCCAATTGGGTCAACTGACACCGGAAGAGGGGGGCCTTTGACAAATCCAGGCGGGTAGATACCATTTCCCTCCGGGTCTTTAAGAGCTGAGCCTGGATCTCTTCCGAACTTCTTCCCCTCATATCCTGGATGGGGATGGTGAAATCCTCCAGCTTTTTTTCTACATGCTGGATGCCCTGGGAATCAATATAGAGGCGGAGAATGTCATGGCGGTCAATCACCTTTTCAAATACCTGAAAGAGGCGGTCGTGATCGTAGGCCGGACACTCAATCTCCACATAACCTGCTGTGGGAATGCTGTGGAAGCCCTCTGTCTCATGGGCACCGATATAGTAGGATTCCTGCAGGTCGCTTAAGGCAAAGGGCTCATAGCGGCTTTCCAAATCCGGCTGGAAATCTGCCAGCTCTGTCTTCTCATCCGGGATTGGGGCATGAGATTTCAGCTCATGGTCAATATAATGCCCCATCTGCTGAATGGTAGCATACTTATAGATATTGGACAAGGATACATCCATATGATGACTCTTTAATTTGGTCAATATACTGATGGATTTGAGGGAGTCTGCTCCCACGGTAAAGATATTGACATCCGTGCTGATCTCCTCCAGTCCCAGGGTTTCACAGATGATATCGTGAAGGAGCTGCTGGGTCTTGGTCGTGGGCTTCACCAGCAGGGTATGGCCTTGTGTCTCCTCCCCCAGCTCATAGGGCAGATCCTTGAGGCTGACCTTGCCGTTGGAGCTGAGAGGCAGGTCATAGAGGGCATAGATCTGGTCTGGTATCATATAGGAGGGCAGCTCTGCCCTTAAGGCGTCCAAAACCTCTTCCCTGTTCTTGTAGTCCTTTTTGCCCCCATTGTAGCCCAGGATGACATGCTGATCGAAAGCTTCCGCCGGACTGGTTTCCAGAGGATAGGACTGGGTCTGAATAAATCCACAGGCCTCCAGGGCGGCCTTCCATTCCCCGGCAGACAGGAGGGGGGCATTGCGCTGAAGACGCTCATCCTTGTAGCCGGAGAAGCCTTCAATGAAGCCGATGGATACCTTATGGTAGATCTTGTTGCTGGTTACCTCCAGGGCTGCCAGCATTCCCTCCTTGGCCAGGAGGTAGCGAAAATGCCTGAGGGTTTGCTGAATCACACCGGCATCGTGGAGGACATTGGCACCGATGATAATATCAAAGCTTTCCGGCTGGTAGCCCTGGCTTTGGGGCGGTTGGTCAATATTAAAAATGCCATATTGGATAAAATCATAGGCTGCGAACTCTTTTTTTGCCTTTTCTGTGAAAAAGGTGGACAGGTCGGTAAAGGTATATTCGATCTTATAGTTGCAAATCCTCTCCAGGATAGCACTTGTGGTTCCTCCGGTTCCGGCTCCGAATTCCAGGATGCGAACTGGCCTGTCTTTTTCCCAATTCCGGATGTAGGATTCAATAGCCTGAGCCGTCAGCTGATTCATATATTCCGCCACCGGATTGGTTCGATAGATATTATGCGCTCGGTCTGTCTGCCCCTCCGGGAAGAGAATGGTCAGGGGATTGACATCTGCTTTCAAAATATCCAGGACATTTTTGTTGCACAGAAGCAAAAATTCAAAGGCCCCTCCCCAATAGGTAACTCCCTTTTTCTGCAGAATCTCCTTGTAGAGCCCCTCCACATCAATCTTTGTCAGAGGGCGGATACACGCATAGAGACCCTCCCCCACCTTTCGAATGATTCCCTCTTGTGCGATTACCTGAGCCCATTGATCCACCAGCTTACTGTATTTCTCCACCACCTGTCCGCTTAGAAAAAGTTCCTCCAGCGAATAGATCTCTCCCGGCTCCTGAAAGAATGCGAAACGGCAAAAGGCATTGTGTATAATGGCTGTGCTGACCCTTTCCAGAGCCTCTGACAGGTCCGCATATTCCTCTGCCGTCAGGTGGGTGGGCAGCTGAGCTTGGGCAAGAATCAGGTCTTCGGTCTGCCTTCTGGCAGTGGTCTCAATCCAATGGGCATCATAAGATCCACTGTCGGAGGGAACATAGTAGGCCAAGAGCTTCTTGCTGTTTCCGGCTCCGGATATCACCTGTGCCACCGCCGAGTCTACATGGTCTTGCTTCCTCAGACAGCTTTCAATCTCTCCCAGCTCGATCCGGTTGCCATGAATCTTCACCTGACTGTCCTTCCTGCCGCAGAATACCATATATCCCTCTGAGGAGAAATATCCCCGGTCTCCTGTGGCATACAATCTTCCGTACCGGGGATGGTCAGGAAAGGCTGCCCTTGTCTTCTTCGGGTCGTTTTGATATCCCATGGCTAGGCCAAGCCCCCCAATATAGATATCTCCCACCACCTGTTCCGGCAGAGGGGTCCTGTCATATCCCAAAACATACATGGTTTGATTGGCCAGGGGATAGCCATAGGGAATGCTTTTCCAGTCCGGATCCACAGATTCGATGGGATAATAGATGGACCAGATGGAGGCCTCCGTGGCTCCTCCCAGACTGATCACCTGGGCATTAGGAAACTTCTTTTTTATTTTCTCCGGAAGATCCACAGGAATCCAATCTCCGCTCAAAAGCACCAATCGAAGTCTGGGATTGACATAATCCTCCTCTAATTCATTGACCAAAAGCTGCATGAGGGCAGGAACCGTATTCCAGACGGTGATGGGAAACTCCTCAAGAGCCTCCATCATGCCATAGATATTTTCCTGCCTGTCATGGAGATAGAGACTGGCTCCCCGGGTCAAAGCACCGAAGACATCGTAGACGGACAGGTCGAAGCCAAAGGAAGAAATACCCATCCACTGGTCCTCCTTGCGGATCTGGAATCTTTGGTTCATATCCATTACGGTATTCATCATGGCCTTCCGGCTGATCTCCACTCCCTTGGGATTGCCGGTGGTGCCGGAGGTATAGATGACATATAAGAGACCATCCCTGTCCTCCCTGGGCAGGGTCTCGAAGGTATCCGGCCAGGCCTGGCAATCTGCCTCCCAGTAAAATTGGTCTCCCAGGAGAGCAGCCGCAGAGCTTTTCTCCATAATGTAAGCTTTTCTTTTGGGAGGAAGTCCGGTGGCGATGGGTACGTAATAGCCCCCGGTCTTGGCCACAGCCATCATATGGACGATGGTGAAGCAGGTCCGCCATCCCTCGATGAGAAAACCCCTTCGGCAGCCATATTTTTCTATCAAATAATGAGCCTCCCGGGTGGACATTTGATCCAGCTCCTCGTAGGTCATCTCCGAGTCTTTGGTGAGTATCGCGGTATCATCCGGACAAAGCTGAGCCTGCCTGTGGAGCAAGGCTATCGGCGACTGGTAATCCAACTCTTCCCTGGTATCATTATATTGGGCCAAAAAGGCAGCTGTGGTTTCCTCCAGAATAGAGGATTGACCCTCAAGGGCTGTCTCAACAAAATAATCTTGCATCAAAGTCAGCTGATCCCTATCCCAATATTGGCTGGGATAATCCCAATGAATGGTCAGGGCTCCGCTTTTCAGGGTAATCTGGTTGTCCAGAAGAACCTGGGGAGTCTGACTGGCCTGGTAAACCCGGCGGCCAAAGTCCTCCCAGCCTTCCTTGGCCAGATCAAAAAACATGCCGGTAAAGACAAAGGGAAAGGCTGTCTTATCCTCCGCATCATCCTTGGCACAAACCTCCTTGGCAAAGGACAGGATATTGCAATTCAGGTGTTTTTTATAGAGTCCGATCTTCTTCTGCGTCCGCCTGCTGATCTCATAGAGATCCAAAGCCGGGGCGCTGAAATCAAAATCCACCGGCAGGATCTTGGTAAAGTCTCCCATGACCTGGGAAAAGTCCTTACCCTGGGAGCCCTTTCGGTCAGATATGGTCATGTTGATGGTAAGCTGGGGGACATTTCTCCACTGGGAAACCGTCTTAGCGTAGACAGTAAGCAGATAGATGGAGGGAAGGATCTTCTCCCTTTTCAGGGCTGCCGACCGTTCCTGCCAGGCGGCTGCAGAGATCGTCTGCTCTATAAAATCAAATCGGGGAATATCTTCTGCTTCTGGCTGCCTCTTCTCCAGGAAGGGTCCTGCCTGGAAATCTGCCAATCTTTCCTGCCAAAAAGCCCTGTCCGCCTCTCCATAAAGGGCTCGTTTGTCTGCTTCGGTCTCTAAATAATCCGTAAAGGTTGCGGGAAGAAGGGGCACCGGACAGTCTTGCTCGTAATAAGTCAGGATCCGATGGATCAGCATCTCTGTACTCATGCCATCCACCAGCATCATGTCGAAATCCGCTGCCAGCCGATAGTTGGTGTCCGTCAGCCGGAAGAGTCGAAAAGCAAACATAGGCCACTGTCCCAGGGGAAAGATCCGTTCTGCTGTCTTCTTCCGGTAATCCAGGAGGATCCGATTCTGATCCTCTTCCTTCCACTGATCCAAAACCTGGAGGGGAAGATCATAGTGGGGAGCCTGATCCAGGATCCGGGCGGTACCGTCCTCCCCAATGTAGGCGCGCAGCATTTCCTGTTCTGCAATGACTTTATTGATAGCTGCCTCCAGCCTGTCGGGGAGAAAGTCGCGTTCAAATTCCGCATAAAAATGTGTCGAAACCCCTCCCAGATAGAGATTGGTATTGCGTCCCATCAGGTAGGCAAATTGAAGGTCAGTCAGAGAGGTTTTTCTTTCCATGGATGTCAAGTCTCCTTTGCAATATATGATCTATCATTTGGGCCACCTGTTGGGTCTCCTGCTCCAGATAAAAATGGCTGCCCGGGAATTCCCGCATCTGGAATTCTTCTTCCGTATAATGCATCCAATCTTCTATCTTTTCCCTCTCCTGCAGGGTTTCATCCTCCTTGCCATAGAGAGCCACAATGGGAGAGGGCAGCCTCTCCACCTGGGGACAGACATAGGCCTCCTGAAGGGAGAAATCCTTGCGGACGATAGGGGCAAAATATTCAAACAGGACTGGTTCTGCCAGCAATTCGGGAGCTATGAAGCCGGATTTGCTGATGACAGCCAAAAGTTCTTCCTGGCCAAGCTGACTAAAGCTAGGAGCCCTATAATCCCGGGGCGCATAGCAGGAGGATACGAAAAGAGCCAGGGGCTGTATCCCATAGTGTTTTTTCAGATAAAGGGCTGTCTCATAGGCCACAATGCTTCCGCTACAATGGCCGAAAAAGGCAAAGTCCTTCTCTTTAATCAGGTCGATGCAGGCGTCTGCAAAGGCCTGCGCCAACTCCTGAATAGAGTCCATCATTTTCTCCCGGATCCGCTTCTCCCGCATAGGAAACTGAACCGGCAAAATGGCCTGGCCTTCGAATATTTTTCCCCAGGAGGCATAAAAGGCAGCAGTACCTCCTGCATGGGGAAAACAGAAGAGATTGATCTCCCTGTCTGTATGACTCTCATGAGCAATCCATTGATTCATTGTCTCTCTTTCCTTTCATATCTCATCTTGCAGCTGCTCGCAGAAATAATCCACCAAAGCGGAGCCTTCCTGCCGAAAATAGAAGTGATCCCCTGCAAACCACCGAATCTTCAGGGGTTGATCGGTCAGGTCTTTCCACTGTAGGCATTCTTCTTCCGTGATCGTATCCTTGCGCCCGGCCAGGACGCATAATCTGGCATGAAGGCGGAGAGCTTTTACCTGGGAACCGGCATAATTCTCCAGGATCCGATAATCGTTTTGGAGAACGGGGAGAATATACTCCTTGAATTCCTCCATCTCGTATAATTCCTTTTCCAGGCCTCCCAGCTGGTAGATCTGTTCCCAGAACTGGTCCTCTGACAGGTCACTCATCCGTTCCTGGATGCTTAGCTGGGGAATGGTATTTCCCGAGGCAAATAGGACAGCCGGAGGGGGCAGCTCCTGCTTTTCCTGGATCAGCCGCATCATTTCATATAAGACCCAGCTTCCCATGCTGTGGCCAAAAATGCCATAATAAGGCACATAATGTTTAGAAAAGTATAGCTTTAACTGCTGGTAGCAGTCCTGGGCAGCCTCATAGAGATCCCCATAAAAGGGAAGGGCCATCCGGGAGGCCCGCCCGGCATATTCCATCGGCACTAATTCCAGCCCTCTTGTATGGGCTATTTTTTTGAGCTCCCCATAGGCAGAGGCGGATCCTCCTGCATAGGGTAAACAAAAGATTGTCTTCATTTCTATTATCCCAACCAGTCACTATAGAGTTGCGTGTTCTTATCCAGAATCTCAAAGTGAGACTCTGAGGATTTTCTGATCTCCAGGGGCTTTGCCAGCCAATTTTGCCATTTTTCCGGGTGGTGGGCAACGCTGGCCCTTCCCGCCCAGATATAGATTGCCTCTGTATGGGTCAGCTTTCCGCTGACCCTAGTATGATGGGCATTGTCCACGGTGCTGCGGAAGAAGTTGTTCAGCATAAGGGCTTCCCCTACCGACAGCTGGTCTGGATGCAGGAGGATGCCTGCCGTCTCCCTTAGAAAGGTTTCTTTGACCTTAGCCCTGGCAGTAGGTTGGCTCTCAATCAGGGCAAGAGCCCGCTTCCATAATTCTGCTGCGCTTTTGGCATCCGCCAGGGATTCGACAGGCAAGTCAAAGCTATGGTCTCGGATAAAGGTCAACTCGCTTTCCAGGTTATAATCGTATTCCTCTTCCTCCCCCGGTTCCTGGCTGTCGATCAGCATCAAACGGATATGACCATATCCCGCTTGTTCCAGCAGATAGGCTATCTCAAAGGAAATGGTGCCCCCGATGCACCAACCTGCCAGGTCCACTTCTTCCTCCGGATTGGTGACGGCAAGGATGGCCTGGGCATATTCCTTCGCCAGGCTCTTGAGGAGAATCTTCCGGGGCTCCAGGCTAATGGTCTTCAAAAAATCGATGCCATAGCAGTCTGCTCTCGCCCCTATATCTCTGACGATCTGCCGATAGCTGTCACAGCTTCCATTCCCGCCGTGAACAAAGAAGACCTTCTTCTTAGTTCCGGTTCTCCCGGCGACTTTCTCAGAATTCCCGGCAGATTCCCTGGGTTCTCCTGCAGGGGTGTCGTATCCTGACAGTCTTCGCAGGATGCTTCCCCGGAGGCCACTTTGGCGGAATTGGGCCAGCTTCCGAATGCTTCCGGCTTTCAGGATATCGGTCAGCAGGAGGTCATCCCAATCCATCTGACTTTTGATCCGGGACAGAAGCTCCATGGCCTTTAGGGAATCTCCGCCGCTTTCGAAGAAATCATCCTCCACGCCGGCTTCTTTGACCATCAAAACAGATTTCCAGATAGACAGCAGACTGGCCTCAGTGTCATTTTCCGGAGGGGTCAGATTCCGATCCGGCAACTTCAGATCTTTCAGGCTTTCTTCCAGACCTCTTCGGTCGATTTTCTTGTTCCTGGACAGGGGGATCTCTTTCAGGATCCGCAGGATGGCTGGCCTCATGTAGTCGGTCAGGTAGTTCCCGGCATAGGCTTTTAACTCCTCCACGGAATATTCCAGGGGATCTGCCTCCAGGAATACGGCTATCTGCTTGCTGCCATTGGCTTCCTCATGAATGAGAGCCACAGCCTGGGATACCCCTGGATGCTTGAGGAAGACATTTTCGATCTCCCCCAGCTCGATTCGCATGCCCTGGATCTTGACCTGACCATCCTGACGGCCGCAGATCTCTACATAGCCTTCTTTTTTGAAAATACCATAATCCCCGGTCTTAAACAGTCTGCCATAGACAGGATGTTCTACAAATCTTTCCTTTGTCAGCTCCGGCAGACCCACATATCCCCTGGCCAGTCCCATGCCCCCGGCCCATATCTCTCCCTGGATCTCATTGGGACACTCCCGTCCTCGGGAATCCATAATGTAGATCTGGGAGTTTCGGATGGGATATCCGTAGGGGATACTCTTCCATTCCTCCTTCACCTCCTGCACCGGGTAGCAGATATCCATGATGGCAATTTCGGTGGGGCCTCCGATGCTCATGAGCTGAGCCTGGGGCAGCTGTTCCAGAATATCCCGGGCAAGCTGCTTTGGTATAAAGTCGCCCCCCAGGGCAATATGGCGCAGGGAGGAACCCTGATCCGGCTTTCGAATTCCCATATACATCTGCATTAAAGCAGGAACCGTCTGCCATACGCTGACCTGATGCTTCTCCACAAGCTCTGCTGCCTCTTCAATGGCATGGACATCCGGCACCATGACCAGCCTTCCGCCACAGCCCAGGGAAGCGAAAATATCATATACGGACATGTCAAAGCTCATCTCAGACATCCCGATGATGACATCCTCTGCGGTCACCTTGTAGGCAGCATTGGCACCCAGGATGGCATTGGCTGCCGACTTATGGGCAATCTCCACTCCTTTTGGGGTTCCTGTGCTGCCGGAGGTGAATAAAATATAAGCACTATCCTCAGGCGACGGATCCCAGGCTTTCCAGCCCTCTTCTGCATTTGGAAGCTTTTGGTAGTCCTCCGGGTAGATCATTCGCACCAGCCGACTGGTCTTCGTAATAGAGTTGACTCTTTCCCGGGGAAATTCCGGCAATACCGGAACGTAGCAGCCCCCGGCCTTCAGGATTCCCAGAATATTGATGACAGTTCCTGCTTTTCTTTCCGTATATAAGCCAATCGGTTTCCCTGCCTGGCCTTGCAGGGTCAGATCATAAGCCACTCGGTCGGACAAGTGGTCCAGTTCCTCGTAGGTGAATTGGTCTTGTCCACAGATTAAGGCGATTTTTTGGGGATACTTCCTGACCGAATTCTCAAAGAGGCGGACCAGGCTGGTTTCCAGGGGCTTTTTCTCCCAGGTATCATTGTAAGCAGCCCTCGCCTGTCTCTCCTGGGGAGTCAGGGAAGGCATCCTTACCTGCTCTCTTTTCTCCGCCACGTCATCCAGCATTTGGCAATAGGATTGGAAGACCCGGTCCATCAGGTCCTCTTCAAACAATTCACTGACGTAATCCATCTGAATGACCAGCTCCCCTGCCTGCTCCAACACATTAAAATCCACGTAAACCTGTGGTGTCTGCCCAATCTGCCACTTGACCTCTCCCAGTTTTTTGACATCCTCCCAGATATCCTGCTCAAAGAGAATGCTGGTAAATACCATGGGCATCACTGCCTTGGTTTTGGGATAGCGGAACTTACGCATCACGTCCCGGGAGAAATAGATACCGTCATAAATCCGGTACTCCAGAGCCTTTTCCAGGGTAGATTGGACCTTCTCGCTTTCCTCCCAGAAGTCCCCTCCCTTTGACAGGTCAAAGTCCAAGAGAATCGTTGAAGTAAAGTCTCCATACAGGCGTTCCATATCCTTATGGAAGTCGGGGCGGTTGAAAATGGTAAGGTTCAAGGCAAAACGATCCATCCCGCTGTAATAAGTCATGGTATGGGCATAAACACTGAGCAGGAGGGCGGAAATGGTCATACCGTGGGAACCGGACCGGCCCTTTAGGATTCCATATTGTTCCTTGCTATACCGCTTTACCTTCCTGAGAAAATGCCCCTTGCTTACCTGGTCCGGATCACAGATCATAGGCAGCTGGGGCGCCTCCGGGAAAGTTTCCAGCTTCTGAGCCCAATATTGCCTGGCCTCCTCATAGATGGCCTGCTTTTTCATCCTTTCCCACTCCCGGATATAATCCTGATAATGATAGGATAAGGGTTTGGGAGTTTCCTTTGGATGCAGATAATAATAGGCCAGATCCCGGATCAGCAAATTGGCACTGCCGGAATCCAGCATGATGGTGTCATAGCCGATAAAGAGATATTTTTTCTCCTCCGATAGGAGAAAACCCCCGATATCAAAGAGAGGGAAATGATGGATATCAAAGACATAATGGGAAAGCTCTTTTCTCCTTTCCTGAATCCGAACCTCCTGGTCTTCCGGGGAAAGCCCTCTTAGATCCTCCATCTCAATCCTGTAAGTGGGGATTTCCCGCAATACCTCCTGTCTTCCGTCCTTAGTTACGACAGTGCGCAGCATCTCCTGGTTGACGATCAGCTTCTGCAAAGCCTCATTCAGGCCTTGGATATCCACCTTGGTTTCCATCTCGATATAATTATGAGTGGTAAATCCTCCCAGCTCATAGAAATCCTGTTTTCCTATGTAATAAGCCATCTGAAGAGAGGACAGGGGAAAGGGCTCATAATATTTCTCCTGGGCGCCGGCCTTTAATTCCTGGGCGTAGCCAGTCATCCGATCCAGCAGGGCGCCAATCCTTTCTTCCCCCAGGATACGGCTGTCGTAATCCACCATGATCTGAAGGCGGCCTCTCAGAATCAGGGCATTGATCTCCAGGACATAGGGGGTTTCCTGATCCTGGGCACGATTACCGGCCGCATTTTGCAGCAGGATCTCAAAGGGAAGCCTGGGATGCTCCACCGAATCAAAGCTTCCCAGATAATTAAAGCAGATCTGGGGCTGCCGCTGACAGATAGGCGGCTTATGAGTATCAGCTAGTTTGACTGCCATATACTCGGCACTGGCTTGTCTGCAGCTTTGTTGGGCGTCGCAGGTTTCTTCCACCAGGTCCATGAGGGAAGCAGATTCCCCTATGTTGAAAATAAAGGGATAGATGGCGGTAAACCATCCGATGGTATTGGACAGGTCATAGGCTTGATGGTGGAAGCCCCGGCCATGATGTTCGATATCTACTGCAAAGTGGGACAAAGAACAGACATCATGGATGGATTTTCCCACCACAGCCAGCAGGACATCAGCAAAATCCGTCCCCTTGACCGCTTGGACATAAGCCTCTATTCCCTCCTTGACCACCTCCTTCAGGGTTAGCATCTTCCCGGCCCTATCCTTCAGACAAAGGGGGGATTGTCCGGCAGACAGATCCTCCAGGGCATCCAGGGGGACATTTTCCCAGGGCTGCAGACTTCCCTCTTCCTTAGGGTAGGTCCAAAGAGCCTGGGCATATGTTCCATAGGAAACCGTTTTGGGCAGCAGGGTCACCTCTTCCCCCTTCTCCATCCCTTGCAGCAGTTCCCCAAAATCCCTCAGGAGAATACGGAAGGAGACGCCATCCATGACCATATGATGAATGGTCAGGAAGACAAGGGTCTCCTCCGGGGCAGTGAAAAGTCCCAGCTGGATCAGAATTCCTCGCTCCAGATCCATTCCCCCTTGAAGCTGGGAGAAGATCTCCTCCATCTCTGCTTGAGGATTCTCAAAAGGCAGGTTATATTCGTGGATTTCATAGGAGGAAGAGCCCACCGGCCGGATCCTCTGGGTCCAGACACCTGCCTCCTGGCTGTATTGCGCCCGCAGCATATCATGATGGGCGGTCAGCTGGTCCAGAACCTTTGCCAGCTGATCTGCCCCTACCGGCTGCTTCATTTTCAGCAAAACGCTTTGGTTAAATTGGTTTTGATGGGGATAGCGGCGGGCAAAAAAGTCCTTCTGAATGGGCATAAGGTCACAGACTCCCTCCAGGGCCTCCTGGGGCTGGGACAGGCCTGTATGGACATGTTGGGAGAACTTTTCCACGGTGGGATTCTGGAAGAGGCTTCGTATCTGAGCCTGATATCCGTATTTTTTTAAAAGACCTATGATCTGCATGGCCTTGATGGAATCCCCGCCTGCTTCGAAGAAATCCTGCCGGATACCCAGCTCCTGGCTTCCCAGGACCTCCTGCCAGATCTCCAAAAGTTTCTGCTGCAGGTCATTTTGTGGTGGAATACAGAGCGTTTTTGTCTCTGGGATAAGATCCGGCAGACCCGTCAGGTCCAGCTTGCCATTCTTATTCAGGGGAAGATGTGGCAGCTGAGCCAATCCGCTGGGGAGCATATAAGAGGGCAGGATCCTGGTCAGCTGATCCTTGATCTCCTCCGGAGGGATTTGACGGTCTGACACATAATATCCGTAAATCCTCCAGCTTCCCTCCTTTTCCAGGATACGTACACAGCCCTGTCTGACGTCGGCACAGGATCGGATGGCATTTTCAATCTCCCCGGCCTCGATGCGAAAGCCCCGGATCTTGACCTGCTGATCCCGCCGGTGGAGGTAGACCATACCCTGACCGGGGATATATTTGACCATATCACCGGACCGATATAGGAGTTTCCCGGGCTCGTAGGGGCTTTCTACAAATTGTTCCCGGGTCAGATCCTCCCTGCCGAAGTAGCCGGAGGCATTGGTGCCGCCAATATACAATTCCCCTTCCCCATAGGGGGGACACAGATGCCCATCTTCATCGATCACATAATAGGTATGATTCTCCTCCGGATAGCCGATGGGGATCTCCTCCATCCATTCTGCATCCCCATCCAGGTGATAACCGGAGGACAGACAGATGCATTCCGTCGGGCCATAGCCGTTGATCATCTGGACTTGGGGATTGGCCTTGGCCATCTGGAAAAAATGCCTGGCCAAGGCCCTTTCCCCTCCGGCGGATATGGATCTGGCCTGGGCGAAACAAGTCACATCCTCATCCACCATCAAGGCAAAAAGCTGCATGGTGATAAAGGATCGGGTGATCCCCTCCCTTTTGTAAAAGGCAGTCAAGCTGACGGCGCTTTCCTTATCCGCTTCCGATGCCACAACGATGGTTCCCCCGGTCATCAAGGTGGTAAATATCTCATAAATGCTGGCATCGAAGGAGAGAACCGCGATCTGAGCTACCCGGTCCTGGGGTCTTCCATGCTGCAGACTCTTATCTCCCAGCGTGCCAAACTGATAGAGGGCGCCGGTGGATACACAGACCCCCTTGGGTTCTCCGGTGGATCCGGAGGTAAAGATAATATAAGCCAGATCCTCCGGTCGGTATTTTGGCAGATCTTCTAAAAGAGTGGGACAGGCAAGGGCATCGGCCCTGGAAATAACCCGAACAGCTTCCGGATACCCATCTGTCACGTCTGAGAAGACCAGTTTCATTCCTGTTTGACTGACATAAAAAGCTCTTCTCTTCTTGGGCAGCTTAAGATCCAAAGGCAGATAGGCACAGCCTGCCATAAGGATGCCCAGGATACAGGCGATGGTCTCCAGGCTGTTTTGGGCATCCACCCCGATCACGCTTCCCAGCTTGGCTCCATGGTTCTTCAGGTAAGCGGCTACCCTTTGGGATGCTATCAGAAGCTCCTTGTAGGAGATAGCTTTTTCACCCTCACAGATTGCATCCTTGTCCGGATATTGCAAGGCCATCTGGAGCCATTGATGCTGCATGGTTCCCCTTTCCTGGGGGGAACGGTAGTTTTTGTTGATCTCCCGAAGCAAGGTTTTTTCCCGATCCTTAGAAAGCAGGCGGTAATCCTTCACCGCCTTCTCAGGTTCTGCCAGAAATTGATCCAGAAGAGTTTCATAAGCTTCCGCAAGAGCCTCTATCCCCTCTCTTTCGTAGACCTGGGGATTATAATGCCATTCCATACAAAGCTCTTTGGAGGGCTGAGCCTTGATGGTTAGGTCATAATTCGTCCTGTCATAGAAATGGGGGTCTCGAATTGTGAGTTCGCCTAGACTAACTCCATCCAACATAGAAGCAAATTCCAGATTCTCGAAGGCAAAAATATGATTAAATAATCCCTGGGGGTGATCACAGATTTCGTTCAGGGAGACATGACCCTGGAATTCTGCCCGGAAGATATCCATTCCCAGCTGCTTGAGCTGGTCCGGCAGATTTTTCTCCCCCTCCAGGCGATAGACAAGGGGCAAGGTATGGATGAATAACCCCACCATTTTCTCAATTCCATCGATGGGAAGACTTCTTCCGGAGGTTACACAACCCCAGATGGCCTCCTTTTGGTTACTGTATTTGCATAAGACCAGTCCCCAAAGTCCCTGTACCAGGGTGCTGACGGTGAGATGAAAACGGGCCGCGATTTCCTTGATTCGCTCCATTTTCCCTTGGGAAAATCTGCGGCTAACCTGGTCCCGGGCGCTGGTGTAGGTCTCACTCTTTTTCCCGGTAGGAAGCAGAAAAGCCTCCGGCCGATCCTTCAGATAGGACTTCCAATAGGCAAGAGCCTCCTCCTTGTCATTCTCTCCCAGCCATTCCAGATAGGCGGAATAAGGAACCTCTTTTTTGAGACAAAAGCTTCCCCGGATGCCTTCCTCATAATAGGCAAACAATTCTTTGATCAGAAGAGACATGCACCAGCCGTCCAGGGCAATATGGTGGCAGCCCCAGATCAGGACATGTTCCCGGGAACCGGTCCGGTAGAGGGCCAGATGCATCAAAGGACCCTTTTCCAGATCTACCCGGCGCTTGCTTTCCCTTCTGACCTCCTCCTCCAGGAAGGCCTCTGCGGCCTCCCCCTTCAGATGACGGATATCTGCGTAGGTCACCTCCTGCTTTGCTTCCCCCGGCTCCTTCATGCCCACCAGAACCGTTTCATCGCCGGACAGATAATAACGGCTCCGCAAAACCTCATGGGTATCCATCAAAAGCTGGAGGCTTTGGCGGAAGACCTCCACATTCAGCAAGCCCTGGATTCGAAAACGAACCTGATTATAATACAGAGCCTGCTCCGACATCATATCATGAAAGTACATACCCTGCTGCATGGGAGAAGCCTTGTATACTCTTTCCATATTAACACTTCCTCCATTGGTAATCAGAATCTATCTTGCCTGCGATATCCCGGATGGTCTGGTATTCGAAAAAATCTCCCACCTCCATCTTGTTCAGCCTTTGGGTCAGACTGGTGACAATCCGCATTCCCATCAGGGAATTCCCCCCAATCTCAAAAAAATTGTCATCTATGGCAATGTCCTTCGTATGAAATACATCACACCATATCTGATATACTCTTCTCTCGCTCTCTGTCATTTTTCTCCTTCTCCTTTATGTCTCCTGATTCTTTAATGCCATGACCATGGGCACCTTCTTCACTTTCCTCATGGAGGTGAAATTGGCAAGCAGGTAGCAGATCAGTCCGGTCAGGGCGATCAGAGCCAAATCCCTTCCTTTCATCACAAAATCCACATATCCCGGTATGGTGGCGATGCAAGCCGGCCAAATGGACACCATCAGTCGGTATTGCAGGGGCAAAGCCACCAGAAGCAGGAGAAGGGTAACCAGGGTATTGGTGCGAAGATACATGCGGGCGATCTCCTTATCGGTAAAGCCAAAGACCTTCAGCATGGAGATTCCCACCTCATTCTGGGCGATCACCAGCTTGATTAATACATACATGAGAATCAGGTAAATGATCACGGCAACCGCCGGAAACATGAGAATCATGGATTGCATGGCATCCTTGATGACTTGACCATTGGCCACATAATCTGCCGTTTGGGTCTCTGAGGCCAGATCCTCCTGGGGGATTTCCAGGGCTTCATTGGAAAAATAATAGTTGTGATAATGGATCTCCTTGCCAAGGATATTGTTCATCTCCTTTTGGCTGGTAAAGAGAGCCAGGCCCAGATTATAATCTGCTATTGCTGCGATCTGATATTGGCTGGTCACCCCTGTGGCTGCATTTTCCAGGGATATCTCCTCTCCCACATGCAGATTGAATTTTTTTGCCGCATCCCGGGTAAGGGCAATCTGACCATAGGACAGATCAGGCAGATCCTTGAAATACTGACTGCCCTGTGTGACCCCCACGCCGGTCAGGCTGTAGGATTGACCGGAAGATGCGGACTCATAATCAAAGCTGCCGACGGTGGCTTCCTCAGCGGTCTTTGCATGGGCCACATACTCATGTTTGATCCCGTATTGCCAGGCACTGACTGCTTCGGTCTCCTGGGAGGCAATATAAGCGTCAAAGGAGGAGGACATGCCCACACCGAACATCATCAGCCATCCTCCCAGGAAGATTCCCACAAAGAGCAGGACATAGACCCCCAGGCTTTGAAAAAACATGCGGAGGCGGAAGCGGAAATCAAAGCTTCCCCCGTTCCAATGACTTCTTCTGGCTCCCCGGTTTCTCTTCAGATCCCGGCGGATCAGCTGCAGGGGCTTTCTGTGCAGATTTTTTAAGATCCCTATTCCATTGATGATCAGGATCAGGACCACCGGCGCCAGGAGAGCGACCAGCAGGGTATTTCCGGCAATCTTTGTCCTACACCTGGGCAGGCAGTAATAGCCGGAAAGGCTGTTGATGGGAAGGGTATAGAGAACCTTAGTCCCCAGGATCAAGCCCACCAGGCTTCCCGCAAGAGTGAGAAGGCAGGGTCCTATGAGATAGGAAAGGAGAATCTTCCCCTTTCCAACCCCCAAAGCCAGAAGGGTTCCCAATACAGAGCATTCCTGGCGGATGGTATGTTTGGTAAAGATCAGGTACAAAAAGGCAATGATAAGCACCACAAGACCCACAAACATGGTTGCCATGGACTTGTTGGAATCCATCTTAGATGTGACGGCGGAAATCCGCTTGTTGCTTTCCCTGGAGCTGTAGGCAGTGATTTCTCTGGCATCGCTCATTCGCTCAAAGGCCTGATCCAGCTTGCCATAATTCTGAATGGGGGATACACAGGCCAGGGTTTTGATGATTTCTCTTAACTTGTCCTTTTTTTCCTGGTCGGTCAGATTATCCTCCTGATAAAGATAGGAGTAGTTGTAGGTGATATCCTCCGGATCCAGCTGGTCAAAACCCGCCTGGGATACCATTGCCACGCCAAAGGTGGAGCGGTCTGCTAACATCTGCGTGGAATCCTTCAGACTGATGGTATAATCCGGAAAAGAACCGGTCCCGGATACGGTATACAGCTTGCCTGCAACCTCTATGGGGTCTCCCGGCTGGAGGGATTTCTCCGCAGCATAGAGCTGATCCAGAAAGATCTGGTCATCCCCCTGGGGCAGCTGACCGGAGCCAACCCAGGGAAGATCGATGTCCTTTCGCTCCTGGAAGATCCGCAGAGTAGAACCATCGGCTGCCCTTTCGTCCGCATAATCATTTTCATAGATGCTTACTCCCAGATCTTCCACATCCCCTGCCAACTCCGGGTCAATGGCTCCATCCAAGGTAAAATAACCATCCTCCAGCCGGTTGCTTTCCAGATAGTCTACAAAGGTCTCTTTGGCACTGTCGGTTCCGGACAGGAAGCCCACATACATTCCCACGGCGATCACCGTCAGGAGAAAAAGGGCCAGATACCTGCCCGGATTTGATTTCATATCTCTGAAAGCTCTCTTGTTCATCTTCCATCCTCACCATTCAATTTCATCTGCAGACAAGGGATGCTCCACACGAATCTCCTTGGCGATTTCCCCATCACTGAGCTTGAAAATCTTATCCGCCATTTTGCCTATGGCCTCGTTATGAGTGACCATGAGAATGGTGGTGCCATATTGCTTTCTTACCTTCTCCAGCAGCCGCAGGGTATCCTTGGAGGTTTCATAATCCAGGGCTCCCGTGGGCTCGTCG
>CAVLCU010000011.1:28061-31104 GCA_963661545.1 Lachnospiraceae bacterium
AGCTCTGGCTATGGCGGTTCTCTGCTGCTGACCGCCGGATAGGTGGCGGGGGAATTTATTCTTATGGTCAGCCAGCCCCAGAAGGCGAAGCAGCTCATGGATGTCAATGGAATGGTCTCCCAGCTTTTGACAGAGCTCAATATTTTCCTTTACCGTCAGGTTGGGGATCAGGTTGTAAGACTGGAAGATGAAGCCCACCAGATCTCTTCGATATTTGGCAAGCTGCCCTTCCCCCTCCTGGCTGATAGGTCTTCCCTCAATGGTTACACTGCCCTCATCCGCTGTTTCCAGCCCTCCGATGATATGTAAGAGGGTAGATTTTCCCGATCCGGAGGGACCCAGCACCACTACCATGCTTCCCTTCTCTATTTCCAGGTTGATTCCCTTCAAGACGCAGACCCGATTCTCTTTTTCTCCGTAATATTTCTTTAAATTCTTAATTTCCAAAAACATGTTTTCTCGCTCCTTTATTCCTCATTTCCCAGGAAAAAGGTCAGCATGGTTTCTTCCTTTTCCCTGCTATCAGAACTTTCCTCCAACATGGTGGGAATACCTGATCGGTCTGTGGCCTCTTCTATGGTTGCCCCGTAGTTAAAATGAAAATGCTTCAGCATCTCCATCCCCTTCTGGTTTTCTTCCATGGTACAGATGGGCATAAAGCAAAGGTAATTATACCTTCCAGACTCCCTTTCCGCCTGCAGCAGGTAGGAAACCTCCCCTTCGATGACGGTCTGGTCGCTGTCTTCCTCATATTGGTCGATCAGGACATACTTGGTTTCAAATACCAGATTTCGGTCTGAATCTAATCCGGAGACGATCCCATCCTTGATCTCAAAATATTTGATATCATCTGTCACAAAGCAGATCTGGGAAAAGGTGTCCTTGAGCCGGTCTACCTCAATCTTGGTTTCTTCCGCAATGGCCTCCCAGGCAGCAGTCAGATCCTCCTCCTGGCAGTAATTCGCGAAGGACTCCCAGATCCCTTCCCATTCCTTCAGACTTCGGTAGGCTTCCCCTGTATCCGCCTTCTCCTTTGCCACCACATAGGTTTCTCCCTCCTGGTATGCCTGCTCTGTCTGGGCGCTGCCCTGGCAGCCCGCAGATAAAAAGGTTAGCAGCACAAGAAAAAGCAGGACTCTCCTATTTCTTCTGGTTTTCATACTTCGTTTCCTTTCTCTCCCATCTCTGTTTTCAGCAGGAAGGTTCCTCTTTGAGGGGCTTGCAGCATCTGGCCGATCTCCTCAGAGGAGACCACTTCATACAGACGATAGATGCCGGGATCTACTGGCTGATCTAAGAGATGGGAAACTGCCAGGGCCGCAACCATGCCGCAGGCCTCTTCTTCCCTGTTCACGGCATAGGAGAGGCTACATTCCTTTCGCACTCCCTTGTGTATGCCCCGGCATTCCAGCAAAAGCCGGGACCACTCCTTTTCCTCCCCAGGGGCCTTTGCCCCATAACTTCTTGCCCGGTCTTGGATAGTTGGTAAAGCCTGGTCCCTGTCCTCTGTCATCAGAAGCTGCACGGACCACAGAACCAGATCCATGAATTCCGGATCCGATACCATATTCATCCAGTGCAATTCCCTTACCTGGCAATGCTCCGATACAGCAGCCATCTCCGGACTGAGAAAGGCCTTCATCCAGACCGGATCCGGAATCCCGGGCAGGGTTTTCGTAATGGCACCCGGGTTGCCTTCCTTAAGAATCCGTCCCTTGCGGTAATAGGAATCTCCCTTTCCCTTTCCCTCCAGGGCGGTCAGGACAATATCCGTAAAGGCAATCTCCGAAAAGCTCTGTCTGCCTCCCTGGAAGCATTTGACCCGATTCAGCTGGTCGAATTCCTGGTCTGCCAGCCATTTGACCAGCAAGCTCCCCAGACCAGGCACATAACCTGCTCCGACAACATAGATACCATCCTCCGGCAAGGCCCTTGCAGTCTCCTGGTCGGTTAGGATCACATCTGCAGTATCCACATAGGGGATCTTCAGCCCCCCACAGACCAGAGCCACCCGGTCCTTCACGATTCCCGCCGGACCGGTACAGTTCAAAATAAGATCACAGGCGGAGCAGAAGCTTTCCAGGCTTTCCCTGTCATAGAGATCCGTCTGCTGCCACTCAAATTCCCGGAGCTTCTGAAAGGCATCCTGATAGGTTCTGCTGCCTCCCAGGATCCTGCATTTTCCTTCCAAAGCCTTGGCCGCCATCCAGCCGATCTTGCCGCTGACGCCGAGGATACCCACCTTTTTCATTCCATTCCTCCTCTTTTTGCCTGCCCAAGTCCCTGGCTGAGAGCCATGGCGGCAAACATACTATCCCTGCCCAGCAGGATCTGGGGCTTACCTGCTTCCGCTACCCGGCCATCCTGCAGCAAAACAATCTGGTCTGCCTGGGTAATGGTCCGCATCCGGTGAGCGATGACTAACACGGTCTTATTCTGAATCAGGCGGGAAATGGCAGATTGGATCTGATTCTCATTTTCCACGTCCAGGGAGGCGGTTGCCTCATCCAGCAATAGAATGGGGGCATCCTTGAGAAAGGCCCTGGCGATGGAGATGCGCTGTCTCTCCCCGCCGGAGAGACGAGCTCCATTCTCCCCAATCCTGGTCTGCCAGCCCTCAGGGAATTTAGCGGCAATCTCCTGGCAGTTGGCCAGTTTCGCTGCCCTTAGTACCTCCTCTTCACTGGCCTCCCTTCTGCCGATCCGGATATTTTCGAAAATGCTGTCATCAAACAGCATGACATCCTGAAATACCATGGAATACAAAGACATAAGCTCTTCCGGGGCTACCTGGGAGATGTCCATTCCTCCTACGGTAATCTTGCCCCGGGCAATCTCCCAGAAGCGGTTCGTCAGCCTGGAAATGGTCGTCTTGCCTCCTCCGGAGGGTCCCACCAGGGCAGTTACCTCTCCTTGCTTAGCCCGGAAGGAAACATCGGACAAAACCTCCTCCTCCCCGTCATAGGAGAATCCCACATGGTCAAAGACAATATCATAGCCCTGTTGACTGAGCCCCTGCCTGCCCTCCTGTACCGGGTAGGTC
>CAVLCU010000012.1:0-30283 GCA_963661545.1 Lachnospiraceae bacterium
CTTGCCCGTCCGATATCCACAAGCTGTGGTATGCCCCTCACGGGACTAGCTTCGCGTCGCGAGCATCCCACAGCTTGTGTCTGCCGTCCGGGGCTTTCAGAGTAATTCATTTACGAAATAAACATGGCGTCTCCGAAGCTGAAGAAGCGATATTGGTCTGCCACCGCCTCCTTATAGGCTTTCATGACCTGGTCTTTGCCTGCGAAGGCACAGACCAGCATGATCAGAGTGGATTCCGGGAGATGGAAGTTGGTAATCAGGCCGTCTATCATCCGGAATTGGTAACCAGGATAGATAAAGATGTCTGTCCAGCCCCTTCCGGCCCGCAGAATCCCATCCTGGCCGGTGGCGGATTCCAGGGTTCTGCAGCTGGTAGTTCCCACTGCGATCACCCGATGCCCTGCCTGTTTCGCCGCATTGATGCGCCTGGCTTCTTCCTCCTCCACCACGTAGAACTCAGAATGCATGTGGTGGTCTGTGACCTCTTCCACCTTCACCGGACGGAAGGTTCCCAGGCCTACATGCAGGGTGACATGGACGATCTCCACCCCCTTGTCCTGAATCTCCTCCAGCAGCTCCGGTGTAAAATGCAAGCCCGCCGTGGGTGCCGCTGCTGACCCCTCGTGCCTGGCATAGACGGTCTGGTAGCGGTTCTTATCTTTGAGCTTATGGGTGATATAGGGAGGCAGGGGCATCTCCCCCAGCTGATCCAGAATCTCTTCAAAGATACCAGAATATTGAAATTGAATCAGTCGGTTGCCATCCTCCACCACATCCAGAATTCTTCCCTTCAAAATACCGTCTCCAAAGACCAGCTCCGTCCCCGGCCGGCATTTCTTTCCAGGCTTCACCAGGGTTTCCCAGATATCATTTTCCCGACGCTTCAGCAGAAGGATCTCCACCAGACCATTGGTCTGAGCCCTGTGACCATAGAGGCGGGCAGGAATCACCTTGGTATCATTGATTACCAGACAATCTCCGGGCACCAATTCCTCCGCAATCTCTCGAAAATGCTTATGGCGCACCTGTCCGCTGGCGCGATCCAGGCAGAGGAGGCGGGAGGCGCTTCTGTCCTCCAAAGGATCCTGGGCAATCAACTCCTGGGGTAAATCGTAGTAAAAATCACTTGTTTTCATGACTACTTTCCTTTATTGCAGAACCAACAGCCGCTTCTTCCCCTCCGGCGGTTCTGGCTGCCGCTTGCCCTGCTGCCGCAGCTCCTGCAGCTGATTGTTCCGCTGCGGCATAATAGTTCACACATTCCGATGCATCATAATAAACCTTGTCCGATTGAACCAGAAGAGGTTTTCCCTCCTTCACATCCACGATACTGACTGCACAGTTCATGGCGACACCTCCCTGCCAAAAGTCTTTGGGATTCTCGTAAAGGGAATTCAGCAGACCCCGCAGGGCGCAGCCATGGGTGGAGATCAGGAGGGTCTTATTCTCATATTCCCTGGTATGGATCAGCTCCCGGAGGAATTCCCCGGTTCTCCTGCAGACATCCCCTATGGTCTCTCCCCCCGGAGGTGCCACATATTCGAAGGGATCGGTATGAAACTTGGCGAATCCATCTCCCGGGATCTCATAATGATCCGGCGCGATGCACAAGCCCTCCCATTGGCCAAAGCTTATCTCCATGATTCTGGGGTCCTCCAGGATGGGAATCGGCCGCTTTCCTACAAGGATCCGGGCAGTATGCAGGGCTCTGATCAGGGGACTGCTGATACAGAGGTCAAAGGGAACAAAAGCCAGGGCCTGAGCCGTTTCTTCTGCCAGCCGTACTCCCTTTTCGTCCAAGTCAGCCCCTGCATGACCCTGCAGCCTCCTGGCCACATTCCAGGATGTCTCTCCGTGTCTGATGATATATAAACGCATAATGCCTCCTATGGTTTTCTCCGCAGCCGCTGCCCCCCTCATAGGCCGGCAGGCGGCACCGGATGCCAGCCTATATGAACTGTTCCTGCTTTCCTTCCTGGGAATACCGCTCGAAGGCGGCATGAATCCTTACTGGCGCAGTTCTATTCCCAAGCTGGCCAGACCATTCAGGATCTTCTTCATGGCAGCTGCTACTTCCTGGTCTTCCAAGGTCTTTTCCTTGGAGCGGAAGACCACGGAATAGGCCATAGACTTGTAACCCTCCTGAATCTGACTTCCCTCGTAAATATCAAACAGTTCCAGACTTTCCAGAATCTTGCCCCCTCTCTGGAGAATCATATGCTCAATCTCTGCTGCCTGCACAGCCTTGGGAACAACCATGGATAAGTCTCTGGTGACTGCCGGGAACCGGGCAATTCCTTCATACTTTCTGTCAAAGGTGGCAAATGGCAGGATCTCCGGCATATCCAGGACAGCGATATAAGCCCGTCCTCCGATTCCGTAGGAAGCGGCTACCCTCGGATGAACCTCTCCCAGGAAGCCAACCTGGGCTCCCTCATAGGAAATCACAGCCTGACGCCCCGGATGCAGGTAGGGCTTGCCCCCCTTACTGTCATATTCCGGTCGTTTATGCATGCCCACCTGGCTGAAGAATTCCTCCACTACCCCCTTCATATCATAGAAATCTCCCTTTCCGTACATGCCCAGAGTGAATTGCATCCGTTCCTGGGGAAGCTGGGTCAGAGGCAGCTGCTTGGGCAGATAGACATTGCCCAGTTCATAGAGTCTTACATCCTTATTTCTCCGGTTATAGTTGGTAGCCAGAGAGGTCAGCATCCCATTCAGGGAGGTAGTACGCATCACGGAGAAGTCCTCTCCCAGAGGGTTTTGAATCGTTACTGTCCTGCGCAGGGGAGAATCCGCCGGTATCCCCAGCTTGTCAAATACCTTGGGGCTCTCAAAGGAGTAGCACATACCCTGGGAGAAACCGCAATATTCCGCCACATCCCTGGCCTTGGCCTCCACCCTCAGGTAGAAGGGCAATTTCCCCGCTGTGGCCTCTCCGCTGGGAAGTGTGGTGGGAATATTGTCATAGCCGTAGAAACGGGCTACTTCCTCTGCCAGATCCGCCGTGCGATGGATATCCTGGCGGAAGGTGGGGGCTACAATCTCCTTGGTCTTTGCATCATAAGCCAGCTCCACCGATTGCAGGTATCCCAGCATCTGATCCCCAGTCAGATCTGTCCCCAATAAGGCATTGATTTTCTCCGGCTCAAAGGCCAGGCGGACGGGCTCTCTTTTCTCGGGATAGACATCTACCATGCCTCCCACCACTTCTCCTGCCCCCAGCTCCTCCATCAGCTGACAAGCTCTATGAATAGCGGCCTCCGCATTGTTGGGATCCAGACCCTTTTCAAACTTACCGGAGGCATCTGTCCGCAGACCGATCCGCTTTGCAGAAAGCCGGATGTTGGTTCCGTCAAAGCAGGCTGCCTCGAAGAGGACGGTGTGGACGTGATCGGTAATCATGGAATTCTCTCCTCCCATGATACCGGCAATCCCCACTGCCTTCTCCCCATCGCAGATCATCAAAACATTCTCATCCATCTGCCGTTCCTGCCCATCCAGGGTCACGAATTTTTCATCCGCTGCTGCTCTGCGTACAATGATCTCCCGGCCTGCGATGGTATCCAGATCATAGGCATGCATGGGCTGGCCATACTCCTCCATGACATAATTTGTAATATCCACCAGATTATTGATGGGCCGGATTCCATTGGCCGCCAGACACCGCTGCATCCACTTGGGAGAAGGACCGATCTTGACATTCTTCACAACTCTTGCGCAATATCTGGGGCAGAGATCCGGATCCTCTACAAGGACACGGATATAATCCGAGGCTGCTTCCTCATTACCGGTAGGGGGCACCACCGGCGGCTTGAATTCCTTGCGGAAGGTGGCAGCCGCTTCCCGGGCAATCCCCAATACTCCATAGCAATCCACCCGATTAGAGGTGATCTCGTATTCAAAAACCGTATCGTCCAGTCCCAGGGCATGAATGGCACTGCTTCCCACCTCTGCCTCCGGGGGGAAAAGATAGATGCCGTTCTCCGGTGCCTCCGGATAAAATTCCCGACTGGAGCCCAACTCCTCAATGGAACACATCATTCCGAAGGAATCTACCCCCCGCAGCTTGCCAGCCTTAATCTTGACCCCGCCGGGAGTCAGATTGCCGTCATGACCTCCCGCCACCTTACCTCCATCCAGAACCACCGGAACCTTATCCCCTGGCTTGACATTAGGAGCTCCGGTCACAATCTGAATGGTCTCTGTTCCCACATTTACCTGGCAGATTATGAGTTTATCCGCATCCGGATGCTTATCAATCTTCTCGATCTGACCAATAACAATCCGGTCCAGATCCGCATCCAGCTTCTCAAAGCTCTCCACCTTGGTGCCGGACAGGGTCATCGCATCCGTATATTCCTGAGCCGTCACATCCAGATCCGGCACATACCTCTTAATCCATGATAATGAAGTATTCATCTTTCTATTCTTCCTCCGACGATTCCGTCTCTCTTCCGGCTGCTTACGCAGCCGCCACAATCCTACAAGCCATCCCCGGGACAGCACGCTTCAACCACGCCGCCCAGGGGACTGCCTAAAACTGCTTTAGGAACCGATAATCATTCTCATACAACAGGCGCATGTCATCAATCTCATATTTGAGCAGGGCAATTCGTTCCAGACCTACGCCGAAGGCAAAGCCTGTATACTCCTCCGGATCAATGCCGCACATTTCAAAGACATGGGGGTGTACCATACCGCAGCCCAGAATCTCAATCCAGCCGGATCCCTTGCAGAAGCGGCAACCCTTGCCGCCGCACTTGAAACAGCTGACATCCATCTCAGCGCTGGGTTCCGTAAAGGGAAAATGATGGGGACGGAACTTGGTCTTGGTCTCCGGTCCAAAGAGTTCTCTGGCAAATTGCGCCAAAGTTCCCTTCAAATCTGCAAAGGTAATCTGTTTGTCTACCACAAGGCCTTCCACCTGATGGAAAGAGGGAGAATGGGTCGCATCCACCTCATCAGACCGGAAAACCCTTCCCGGGGACAGCATGCGGATAGGCAGCTTGCCCTGCTCCATCACACGAGCCTGGCAGGGGGATGTCTGTGTCCGCAATACGATATCCTTCGTCACATAAAAGGTATCCTGCTCATCCTTGGCAGGATGGTTGGCCGGAATATTCAATTTTTCAAAATTGTAAAGATCGTATTCTACTTCCGGTCCCTGGACTACCTCATAGCCCATGCCAATGAAGATACGCTCTACCTCTTCCAGGGCAATGGTATTGGGATGCCGATGCCCCACTTCTGCCTTCCTGGCCGGCAAGGTGACATCAATCTCCTCTTTCTCCAGCCTCTTCTCCAGATAGGCCTTCTCCAGCTTCTGCTTCACATCTTCCAATTTTGATTCGATGGCTGCCCTGGCATCATTCACCAATTGCCCCACCATGGGACGATCCGCCGGATCCACATTCTTCATACCCTTGAGCACAAGAGTCAGCTGTCCCTTCTTGCCCAGGATCTCAACCCTAACCTCATTCAGGGAATCCAGGGATTCTGCTGCGTTCATGCTGTCCGTCGCTTTTTTCACAATGGCAGCCAACCGCTCCCTCATACTATTCTCACTCATTTTTCCTCTCCTTTTGACACCCAAACCAACTTTCCCGACTGCTTGCCAGGGCTTTCAAAGTAAAAAGAGCCCCGTCCCGAAGGGACGAAACTCTTAGTTTCCGCGGTACCACCCTGATTCCCGGCTTGTCTTTTGCCGGACTCTCATTGTATGCTATAACGTGCATCCACGTCTTTCCCTACTTCTCTTGGATTATTCAGGAAAGCGGCTCCGGTGGGAATGTCAGGCAGGTTAAGAACTTAAGAGAATTTCCAGCCGATGATTCTCTCTCTCTGAAAGGATAAAATGCCCTGGGTACACCTTCTGCGCCTTTTTCATCTTTGTCCATTTTATCCGCATTCCTCTCTTGTGTCAAGAGCCATTTTCCCTCCCCTTTTCTGTGATTTTGACATGTACACAGTATGTTACTGAAACAGGCCTTTGATCTTGTCGATCAGTGTCTGCTTCTGTGCAGCTATTGGCACTTCCTCTGCCTCTTTGACTTTAATGTCATCCGTGCGGATTGCGAACTGTACCAGTCCAATGTCTGTATTTTCAGCAGAAGTAAAGGACACTGGCTCATAATCACAGCCAGAAATCTTCTCGATCATTTCATCAATGGCATCCTCCACCTGTATATCAATAGCAGCGGTCTCATCCTTGAATTCCTTTGTACCATCTTTCAGTTCTGTGGCACCCTCATCTAATTTGACCATTCCATCACGGAATGCACTGGTTCCGGCCTGTAAGGTGTCTGCGCCCTCTTGCAGTCGATACAAACCTGCTTTAGCACTGTCTATTCCACTCTGCAAACTGGTAATTCCCTGCTGCAGGCTTGCGGCACCCTTATTTAATGCACTTCCGGAATTTTTTAATGCAGCTGAACCATCCAGTAAGGTCTGATCCTTGCTCTGTAACTGTGCGAATCCCTGATTTAATGCCAGGATACCCTGTGCAGCCTGGGAAAATGCACTTGTGCTTTCCTGCAATGTTGTAAGTCCCACGCCAAGCTGGCTAATCCCCTGCTGCAAACTCTGGGAGCCATTATAAGCTGCCCTAATCGCTGCCTGAAGCTGGCTGATTGTACCCCTCAGGTCCATACCCTGTATGTTTGCGCATGCTTCTGCCACCTGTTTCATCTGGGCTGCAGCCTGTGAAAAACCCTCCGCTGCAGCCTCCAATGTTTCTGCGGAATCTGCAAGCTGTGCAGCCTGCTGCAAAATTGCTGCGTCTTCCTGGGGCATGGTGATAGACATATCCTTCCCTGCGGCAGCTGCATCCACTTTGGTCTCTGCGATGGCATTTTTCAGGGCGGAGGCCTCCTCAGAGGTCAGTATCCCCTCCGTCTCCATCTCTGTAACTTTTTCTATGGCCTGATCTGCTGCTGCATTTCCATCCACTGCCTGCGCCTGCAGATCCTGAATTTCCCGGTTTGCCTGCTCCACCTGACTGTTCAAGTCTGTTAGGAGGCTCTGATGCTCTCCGGCAATGGCCTGTGCGATCTGCGCATCTGCCTGAAGTAACCGGCCAAGACTGGCGGACTGCTCAGATAAAGTCATAAGATCTTCCTGTAATGCGCTGCTCTGTGCAAGCATAGCCTCCACCTGCTCAACCTGACCGGAGGATGCCAGGGCATCTACCTGATCCTTTAATGCTTTTAAGCCCTCTGTCAGCTGGGCAGAACCGCCTGAGAGAGTCTGGGAACCGCTTC
Organism: Lachnospiraceae bacterium; assembly: GCA_963661545.1. Lineage (GTDB taxonomy): Bacteria > Bacillota > Clostridia > Lachnospirales > Lachnospiraceae > Scatomonas. The sequence continues at coordinate 7,266 of CAVLCU010000012.1, forward strand.
CATTGACCTGCTCTGCCATCTGACTTATGCCATCACTGACAGCCCCAAGATTAGATAATCCCTGCAGCGCATAGACCCCCTGCCCCAAAGTGCCCACTCCGGCCATATAAGCAGCCATACCATCTGTCAGGTTTTCCATACCTGCTGTGTAAGCTGCAAGTCCCTGACTGAGTTGGGTGGAACCACTTCCAAGCTGGGATGCACCGCTGTTTAACTGGTCCATACCGGATAAATGGAAGGCACGTATACCATCTGCCAGCTGGGATGCACCCTCATTTAACTCTTTGCTGCCTGTCACAGCAGATTCTGCAGCATCCTTGATCTGCCCTGCTCCGTCATCCAGCTGGGATACTGCCTTCTTGATTTTCTCTGTCTGATCCGTCAGCTCAGAGGTATTGAGGGAATCCCTGTCAATGTCAAATCCCATGGGCACTCCCTGAAAAGAGATTCCCTCCATCTCAAAGTCTTCCACGTCTGCCAGGATTTCAACTTCTTTTTCCTGACCGGCCATGATGTTGTATAGTAACTGTCTGTCTTCTCCAAGGTTTGCTTCCGTCGCTCCCACTGCTACAATGTTACTGCATTTTTTTGTGTCCAATACTACCGTCGCCTGCAGCAGATAGTTCTCGAAGAAATTGCCGTCACAATTCTTATTTTCTTTGATTTCCAGACTGATTTTCAATTTCCCACTCTGTCCCGCCAGATCTTCGGCAGAAATCTTTTTTCCGTCCAGTGTATAGGAAATGCTGATATCCCACGGAATGTCGGTGGTTTTCAAGTTTCCCTGATAATAGAATTTTCCTTTTGGTACATTGACGGAAATCTGATTTCCCTTCTGCTGGATCCTTTCATTGGTTGTCAGGTTCTTCACACTGCTATAATCGCCGTAATCCGTGATTTTTCCTTCTGTCTTTGATGTATACGCATTCACCACATAAAGGCCTGTGACAGTTCCGTCCTCTGCCAATGTCCCATAGACATTCTCGTCTTTCAGACGGTCTCCTGTCTGCGCTGCGCTTACCGGTATGACGCTGCCTGCCACCATAGCAGAGCACATTCCAAGTGCGGCTGCTGACAGGAAAATTCTTTTTTTCTGAATGCTCTGTTTTTTCATAATGGTATGCTCCTTTTGCTTCAAGTTCAAAGCTTGTCTTTTGCATCTTTGTGGTAGAAATCGGTCTTCGCAGTTGTTTTTTCAATGACTGAATCAAAAAGGATCAGCAGCGCCGGAAGTACAACTAATACCAGCAGGAAGGAGATGACTGCACCTCGACCTACCAAAATACCCAGCTGACTCAGTACCAGGTTTGTTGAAATTTTTCCAAGGATTATACCGGCAATCGCAAGGATAAGAGCTGATGTCAAAAGAGACAATACAGTTAGTTTTATGGCACTGTGTGCGGCCTGCTTTTTCGCCAGTGACTTTCGTTCCTCCATATATCGACTGGTCAGCAGGATCGCATAATCAATGGTTGCCCCCAGCTGAACGGAACTGATGATCAGATATCCGATGTAATGCAGCGTTGTGGAGGAAAAATAGGGAATCGCCAGATTGATCCAAATGGATAACTCGATGACCAGCGTCAGGATAATCGGCAGGGAAATGGATCGGAAATTTACAACCAGTATCAGGAATACGAAGGCAATCGCCAGCAGGTTTACTCTCGTATTATCTGCGGTAATGGTTGTCTTCAGATCCTCGGTACTTGCCAGATCTCCGGCTATGAGTGCTTCATCCCCATAGTATTTTTCGCAGATCCCATGTACTTTTTCTATTTTTTCTGTCCACTTATCCTCGGATTCCTCTGTATCCAGCGTGATCACAAAACGGCTGTAATGTTCGGAATACAACTGACTGGCGGATTCCGATGGCAGGTATTCTTCCGGAATGGAAGAACCAACTGTATTTACGTAAGAAATTACAGAGCTGACATCCGGATCATCTTTCAATGCCTGATTCAGCGCAATTTCTTTTTCCATATCCCCTTTTGGCACCATAAGGACCAGGGGATTGGATACCCCATATTCCTGGTCAATTGTCATCATGTCTCTTCCCATCTGGGTCTCTTCGGAAGAATAGATCTGACTGGAACCATACAGGAAATCATTTTTACCCTGTGCAAGAAAGCAGGGGATTGCCAGAAGTGCTGCAAGGGTAAGGAAAGGAAGCCGGACTTTCATCACCCCTCCGGAGATTTTTTCAAAACTCGGATACAGCTTTCTGTGCTGGGTTTTATCAATGAATTTATAAGTGCTAAGTGCCAGTGCCGGTAACAGGCAGAGTACACAAAGCAGGCTGAATGCGATAGCTTTTGCCATAACCCAGCCCATATCCGGTCCGATTTTGAACCGCATCAGGATGAGTGCCGCAAATCCGGTTACCGTTGTAAGGCCACTGGAAAGTACGGAACAGGTAGATTCTTTTACAGCTTCCACCATAGCCTCCTGCACGTCCAGACCTTCCTGGCGTTTTTCTGCCAAACGATGTAAGAGGAAAATGGAATAATCCATGGAGACTGCCAGCTGTAACACACTGCCTGCCGCATTAGTTACAAAGGATATCTCACCAAAGATCAGGTTTGTTCCTCGATTTAACAGAATCGCTGTGCCGATCGTCAGCAAAAACAGAACCGGCTCAAACCAGGAGGTGGTTGCTAACAGCAATAGGACAAATACAATCGGCAAAACAAGTAAGGTAATCTTTTGAATTTCTTTTGTGGTGCGGATCGGTGATAATACATCCGTTACTGCACTTCCCGACATCGCGTTGCCATCTCCGATGATTTCCCGGATTCCATGGACTGCTGCTGACTTTTTCGTCTCATCGTCACTGGTTGTTACGGAATACAAGGCATCGGAATCTTTGTACCACGCATCCAGGGTATCCGGATCTGCCTCTTCGATAGGCGAGTAAATATCCATGACATCGTCCAGCCAGGATACTTCTTTGACTCCTTCTACCTGCTCCATCTCTTCCTTGATCCGCAGGGCTTCCGGTATCGATACATCCTGTACCAGCACCCTCATATTGGGAATGGACTGATCGTATTCCTCTTCCATCACACGCAGGGCTTTTGTGGATGCCGCGTCATCCGGCAGGTAATCTGCAAAATTATAATTGACACCGACAAACTGCGATAATACCACACAGATAAGAGCCATCGCCGCAAAAACAGTGATAATGATCTTCCTGTGCTTCAAAATAAAATTTGTATACTTGTTCATTCTTCCCTCTTCATAACTCTGATTTTTTTTGCTCCTGTTGTTGCTTACCCTTCCCTCATGCCATTCGAAAAACATCCCTTCCCAACTGCACCCTGGCTGCACAGCTATTTACGCGTGTTTCAAAATGAACACTTGTTTATTTCTGAACTTGTGTTATAGTATATGTTGGGATGAGAAAAGATGCAATAATCAATTTTTCCTCTTACGTTTATTTATGAACATTCATTCGTTTTATGTCTATATTTTAAGAAAAAAGGGGATTTCTTTATGGATACAAAACCAATCCGAAAGGAAAGCAGAAGTGTACTTCGCACGCAAACACAGCTGAAAAGTGGTCTGATGGATCTAATGAGACAGAAACCACTTCAGAAAATCACCGTCAAAGAACTGACCGATTATGTAAATCTGAATCGTGGAACTTTTTATCTGCATTATAAGGATATCTTTGATCTGATGGACCAGATTGAAAATGCTATGCTGCAGGATTTTGTAACCATCAATCTGACCCATAAAGTACGGGATATGAACGGCCACCCTTATCCGCTGCTTCGTGATTTATTTGCCTTTTTAAAAGAAAATGCGGAATTTACCAGAATCCTGATCATTGATAACCGTGATCAGAATTTTGTAGATAAGATCAAAGATATTTTAAAAGAGCGCTGTATGACAGACTGGCATTATCTGTTTTCTGATTATTCCGAACAGAAATCGGAACTTTATTCTTCCTATGTCGTCTACGGCTGTATTGGTCTGATTGAAAACTGGCTGAGAAAGGGTCTGAAAGAAACACCGGAAGAACTGGCCAGTTATGCCGAAGATGTCATTTTACAGGGACTGCAGTCCATGCATTTGAACCCAGCCAGTAAGGTCCATGGCGGCTAAGGCCGCCTCCGCCACGAAGGAAAGCCAGCTTCATTTCACGCCGAGAAGGGCATCGACTCCCACCTCTTGCGAGATGGGTTTCGATGCCCTTATTTTATTACCATATTCGAAAAAGCCAAGGCTTTTCACCTAAATAAGGTAACCCCGGGATGCCGTTCCTGTCGTTTGACTCCTAGCGATGCTAGGTGGGTAACCGCAAGCACTGCTTCTGCCTTCTCCTGCGCAATGAGAGCTTGACATCCACAGACCAATGTAGGAATCCCTGTTTGAAGTAGATGTAGGTTCAAAATAACAGGGGATCGGACACTCCAGGAAATCAGTTGCCTCTATCAACCGCTAAGTAGATTATACTCTTGTCCTTCCCAGATTACAAGACTTTTTATAGGACTTTTCCCACCCACCTGTCCCCCTATGGGACTCATAAGGGGGAGGCTTACGCCTTTACAGAACTTTGGTTCCACACTCTCCGCAGAAGATAGAATCCTCCCTTAATTCCGTGCCGCAGTGAGGGCAGGTCTTCCTCCAGCCCTCCTCCGACGGATGATCGAACATCGCTTGTGTTTCTGGCTGGGTCTGAGGATAGGATTCCCCTTCCGGAGCCGGAGCAGCCATAGGAGCAGGCTCCGGCTCCGCTGCTGTCGTGTAGGCCGCTCCCGCCATCGCTTCAGGGGCAGTTCCGTTCACCCGGGTACCGCAGCTTGTGCAAAAGAGGGCATCCGCTTCCAGGGGTGCTCCGCAATGGGCGCAGACAGCCCCTCCCGGGAATCCCTGACCCTGCTGGTTCACCGGGGGCATACTGCAGCCGCAGCGGGGACAAAACATAACGCTGTTCTCCAATTCCAGGCCACATTGAGGACAAGGACGGATTCCATTGATCCGCTTCACCTGCTCCTGGCATTGATAGATCGTCTGGTTCAGATTCCTGATCCGTTCAAAAATCCCCCGGTATTCCTCCGGCGCATTTTGCCGGTTCCTCTCATAATAAACCTGACCCAGCTGGGTGAAGCAAGCGGTGATTTCCTTCCTGCTGGAGTCAATTTTTTCATTCAGGGAAGCTTTTTCCGTAAAATTCTGGGCTCCCTTTTGCATCTTCTTGCCGAAGCCAGCTATACTCTTTCCTAGATCCTCAAACATAAGCTCTTTCCTCTCAGGCGTTTTTTCTCAAGGCTGCTTCCACAACATGTCCTACCAGCACAGAGGTGGTCACGCTTCCCACGCCGCCGGGTACGGGGGTGATAGCCTCCACGATGGGCTCCACCTTGTCATAGGCCACATCACCACACAGCTTGCCCTGGTCGTTGACATTGATTCCTACGTCAATCACGATCTGACCCGGACGAAAGTAGCTATCGTCCACCACTCCGGCACGGCCTGCCGCCACGATAACAATATCCGCCTCTCTCACTACAGAGGGCATATCCACTGTCCGGGTATGGCAAATGGTAACTGTGGCATTCTTCTTTACCAGCATCATAGCCGCCGGTTTTCCTACCACCAGACTTCGGCCAATCACCACTGCCTTCTTGCCGGTGCAATCTATGCCATAATGGTCCAGAATCTCCATGCAGGCCTGGGGGGTACAGGGCGGGAAGCCCTGATCCGTACCGGTAAAGACACCTACCATAGAGCCATCTGTGATTCCGTCCACATCCTTGGCCGGATCCAAGGCTCCCACGACTGCCTTTTCATCCAGATGCCTGGGCAGAGGGCGGAAAATCAAGACTCCGTGAATCCTGTCATCCTGGTTCACCTGATGAATGGTCTTCAGCAGGTCCTCCTGGCTGACGTCGGCCGGAAGCAGGAACTTCTCACAGGCAACTCCCAGGGTCTCGCATCGCTTGGTGGCTCCTCTTTCGTAGGACAGATCATCTTCTCTCTCTCCTACTCTTATAATGCCCAGGGTGGGATTCACTCCCTTGGCCTGCAAGGCTGCCACCTTCTCCTTGATTTTGGCATTTAAGGCTGCGGTCACTTCCTTGCCCAGTAACTGTTTTGCCATGTCTTTAGCCCTCCTATCTTAATTTAGCCAACACACTGTCAAAAGCAGCATCTGCCAAAGCACTGTATTTGTCCAGCATCTCATCACACTCCTGATTCAGCTTGTCCGCATAAGCACGATCCTTCATGGACTTGGTATTGATATATACGTTCAAACTGGCTCCCTTCAGGGCTCCCCTGCAGCAGGCAGCAGCCACACCGGCATCGCTGACTGCCAGCACAGATCCCTTCTCTGCAAAGGCACCGATCAGGTCGATGACCTTACAGCAGCACCTCATAATATCCATGGGAACGCTGCAGGCAGTCCGCAGGCAGTCCTCCATGATCCGGGCTTTCTCCGCCTTCTCCTCTTCTGTAGCAGAGGGCAGACCATAAGCCCTGGACAGAGGACGGAAAACTTCCGCATCCTTCTCAATCAGGGCAAGGAGCTCCATCTGCAGCTGACTGGTCTGTTGCATCAGCTCCAAAATCTCCTCTTCCACAGCAGCATATTTCTTCTTACCTACTGTAAGATTGCCCACCATGCTGCACAGGGCAGTTCCGATGGCTCCCACCAGGGCAGAAGCACCGCCGCCGCCGGGTACCGGCTCCTTCGAAGCCAGTACCTCCACAAATTCCCTACAATTCAATGCCGAATATTCCATCCTCTTTCCTCCTGGGGCTGCGATCAGAAGAGACCTGCGATCTTGCCATTTTCGTCTACATCGATTTTCTCAGCGGCGGGACGCTTGGGCAAGCCGGGCATGGTCATGATCTCACCGGTCAAGGCTACGATAAAGCCGGCTCCGGCAGAGATCTTCAGATTCCTTACCGTTACTTCAAAATCTGTGGGCGCTCCCAGCTTCTTCTCGTTGTCTGTCAGACTATATTGGGTCTTAGCCACGCAGATGGGGCAATTGCCATATCCCATGGCTTCCAGCTGTTTGGCCTGCTTCTTGGCATTTGCGGTCAATACCACCTGCTTGCCGCCATATACCTTCTGAACGATCTGATTGAGCTTGTCCTCAATACTGCCCTCCAGCTCATAGGAGAAGGTAAAGCCGGAATTATCCTGTTCGCAGAGACGAACCACCTCTTCTGCCAGGCGGACACCGCCCTCACCGCCCTTGGCCCATACCTCAGACAGGGCAACGTTAACACCTAATTCCTTGCACTTTTCCTCTACCAGATCCAGCTCTGCCTTGGTATCTGTGGGGAAGGCATTAATGGCAACCACACAGGGCAGATGATATACATTACGGATATTGCTCACATGCTTCAGCAAGTTGGGAAGTCCCTTCTCCAGAGCCTTCAGATTCTCATTGTTCAGGTCTTCCTTGGCTACACCGCCGTTATACTTCAGGGCTCGAACCGTTGCCACAATCACCACTGCATTGGGCTTGAGGCCTGCCATACGGCACTTGATATCCAGGAACTTCTCTGCTCCCAGATCTGCGCCGAAGCCTGCCTCTGTGATACAATAATCCCCCAGCTTCATAGCCATGCGGGTAGCGGTTACCGAGTTGCAGCCGTGGGCGATATTGGCAAAGGGTCCCCCATGTACAATAGCCGGTACATGCTCCAGGGTCTGAACCAGATTGGGCTTCAGGGCATCCTTGAGCAGGGCGCACATAGCTCCCTCTGCATGCAGATCGCCGGCTGTTACGGGCTCCTGCTCGGAAGCCTTCCCATAGGTATATCCGATCACCAGACGGGCCAGACGAGCCTTCAGATCCGAGATATCGTTCGCCAGACACAGAACTGCCATAATCTCTGAGGCAACGGTGATGTCATATCCGTCCTCTCTGGGTGTACCATTCTTGGTTCCCCCCATGCCGTCCATGATATTCCTCAGCTGACGGTCATTCATATCCACGCACCGTCTCCAGGTAATCTTGCGGGGATCAATATTCAGCTCATTGCCCTGGAAAATGTGATTATCGATCATGGCTGCCAGCAGGTTGTTTGCTGCACCGATAGCATGAAAATCTCCTGTAAAATGAAGGTTGATGTCCTCCATGGGAACAACCTGGGCGTAGCCGCCCCCTGCTGCTCCTCCCTTTACGCCGAATACCGGTCCCAGAGAGGGCTCACGAAGGGCAACCACCACATTCTTGCCAATCCTTTGCAAAGCATCCGCCAGGCCAACCGTTGTGGTGGTCTTGCCCTCTCCTGCAGGAGTAGGATTGATGGCCGTTACCAGCACCAGCTTCCCATCCTTGGCATGGGACTCTTTCAACAGGTTGTAATCAATTTTTGCCTTGTACTTACCATATTGCTCCAGATATTTCTCATCAATACCTGCCTTGTCCGCAATCTTGGTAATCGGTTCCATGGTGCACTCCTGTGCAATCTCAATGTCTGACTTGTAACCCATTTTACTGCCTCCTTTAATCATATGGTATTTTATCATAAATATCGACAGCTACTCTATCTATCGATATTTTGATCCAGGAAAAGTACTCTATATACACAAAAACTTTTTCAGCGGCTCAGGGCTTTCAAGACCCCGATGGAGACATCTCCCACCACCGCCATGTCCTCCCCCTGCACAAAGGCTGTGGGGAAATTATCGGAAAATAAGATCTGAGCGGAGGGAGGGAATTCCTCATCGCCCTCCCACAGGAGAAAGCGAAGATAGAGGCCATCCATGAATTCAAACTCATATCCCGCGTCCCCATTGGGCAATTCCAGGGCATTCAGAAGATCCATAATCTCCCGGAACTTGTCCAGCTTACTGCCGAAGCCATAAGCCAGACGGAAGATACATCTTCCCTGAAACTGGCGGAAATAAACCTCTCCCCAGGGAATCTCCCGGTAGGTCAGGAACTTTCCCGTAGAAGGGGCAAAGGCGCCCTCCGTCAGGTAACGAAGAACCAGGATCCTTGCATTTGCCGCACTCTCCAAAGGATAATTGCCTATATCCTCTCGATCCCTATGATGGACTTCATAGGCCGGCCAGGAGACTTCATAGGTCACTCCCATCAGGCGCAGGGTAAAGATTCCTCTTTCTTTATCATAGGGAATCCTGGTTCTTCTGCTCATATCCTCCGGATCCAGACCCTGGTAAATCTCAAGATAATGCTCATAGGGTAAGCGCTCCTTGCTGTCCTTTTCATAGGGAAATTCCATTCTCGCTGCTCCTCTTCTGTCTTTGATGAATGACGGCTGCTGGCCAATAGCCGCGCCCTCTTCTTTATTTCAGCTCCACGGAGGGAAAAATCGTACTGTCCGTATGAGGCAGGAAGCAGCAGGCCACGAACTCATCCATATAGGTAGGAACCGTGGACAGTTCCATATAGGTCATATTCTGCGCCACCTCATAAGTCTTGCGCTCTGCCTGAGTAGACAAGAGCATGGTATAGGCACCTGTCAGAGAGGAATTCCCGATATAGTGGAATTTCTCGATGGGGATATCCGGAAACATGCCAATATTCACGGCATTGCGCATATTGATCCCACTGCCGATGCCCCCTGCCACATATACATCATCAATCATATCTACAGTAAAGTCCAGGGAACTCAGCATGGTACGGATGGCTGAGAAAATAGCTCCCTTGGCCCGGATGAAATTATCGATATCTACCTCTGTAATCTCGATGTCCTTGACGCTGCCTGCGTCCTTCTCAAAGGCAATGACATAACTGCCCATGCCATACTTGTCATGGCGGATCCGATCTCCCTCCCGAACAAACTTGCCCTTGGCATTGATAATCCCGTTGATAAAGAGCTCGCTGATCATGTCTATAATACCGGAGCCACACAGGCCGATGGGCTTGGTACCCGGGTCGCCTATAATGGTCAGATGAGGCTCCATGGTCTCCTTGTCAATGGTGCAGGCCTCAATGGCTCCGTCTGTGGCCCGCATCCCGCAGCTGATATCTCCCCCCTCGAAGGCCGGTCCTGCGGAGCAGGCGCAGCTCATGAGGAAATCGGAGTTGCCGAATACCAGCTCTCCGTTGGTTCCCAGGTCGATAAAGAGGGACATCTCCGGGCGATTCCAGATCATGGAAACAAAAGCACCTGCCGTGATATCTCCCCCCACATAGCTGCCAATATTAGGCGCAATCAGAATATGGGCATCCGGATGAATGTCAATTCCTATATCAGAGGCAAAGAGGGAGTTGGTCTTAAAAAAAGTAGGAATATAGGGCTCCTTGCGAACCGGATCAGCGTCCACACCCACCAGCAGATGATTCATGGTAGTATTGGAGGCTACAGACATCCGATAGATCCGGTCCCTGTTAAAGCCAATGGAACGGCACATCTGACTGATCAAAGGATTAATGGTTTCATCTATAACAGCCCTCTGCAGGTTCCTCCGGCCCCCCGGCTTCTGGGACTCAATGATTCGGTTGATCACATCTGCACCGTAACGAATCTGTCCGTTGCCCGAGGAAGCCTTGGCCAGAATCTCTCCGGTCTCCATATTGAGAAGAATGGCAGAAACCGTAGTTGTTCCGATATCCACTGCCAGACCGCCGATGGTAACCTCCTCCTCTGCCGACATAATGTCATAGACAAAGATATCCTTGCTGATCTTTCGAATCACTGCCTTAATGTGAAAATCGCTGGAACGCAGGATATCAGCAAGCTTTTGAATGACATGGTAGGGGATTCTCACCTTGTCAATCCCCGTTGCCTTCTGAATGGCTCGCATCAGGCGCTCATTGTCCGGCATGGTATCATCCAAAGTCGGTATATCCAGGGTCAGATCCAGCAAACCCATGCTGTTCTTCAGGACAATTCCCGCATCCTCCACCTGGTGCTTAGCCTGCTCAAAAATCTTAATCTCATCCGGTGAGCTTAAGTCCGCCACCTTCATTCTGCTTCGATAAGCTGAAGCAATGTCCGGCACTTCTACTACCACATCCCCCGCAACAAGGCTGCAGCAAGCCAGACGCCAACCCATGCCATACTCCTCCTCCGTAATATGGCGTGTTTTCTTGGAATCCAACTCTCCGCTTATGAGTTTGACTCGACATTTTCCGCAGGATGCATTGCCGGAACAAGGAGCGTCGATGGCTACATTGCTCTTACGAGCCACCTCCAAGAGATTCTCTCCCTGGTGAGCATAAGTTTCTACTGCATCGCTGTTCTCGAATTGAAATGTCACTTTGTGCATACTCGAAACCTCTCTTTACTTATACAGCTGATCCCAATACTGATTGTTATATATCTAACAATAAGATTTTATCATAAACAGCCCCATATTTCAATGAAATTTCACGACATTCGTGGAAATTCATGCTCTATTTTTTGTACAAAAAAACAAGCCCATCCAAAAGCTTACAGCTTTGGACGGGCTTGCCGATTCCTATACCATCGGAACTACTGTCGATTACAGATCCAAGTAGGAATCTGCGTACAGGGTATTGTTCTTAATGACATCACAGGACTTAATGGTCTCCATCAGTCTGGCATCGTTGGGGTTAACGATGGCGGAGGTAAGGCCCTGCATCATACACATAGCAACCATGGCAGCATCCATGATAGGACGGATATGCTTGGGCATACCATTGGAGTTGTTGGACAGACCACCGGTGGAGTTCAGACCCATATCGGAGAAGAGCTTAATGCACTCCAGAATGTCCATCTGCTTGTCCTGCATTCCCTTGGTTACCAGGAAGAGGGGGTCAAACCACAGATCTTCTGCTTCCATACCATGCTCCATACCACGCTCCAGCAGAGTCTGGCAGTAAGCCATACGTTCATCGTTGTTGGCTGCGATGCCTTCCCCGTTACACAGGGCGATTACAATGGCATCATTGGCAGCCGCCAGATCTACATAACCGATACGTCCTGCTGCATCTGCAGAGTTAACGATGGGTTTTCCCTTAGTTCTGTTATAAACGGAGATACCGGCTTCAATCGCCTTTACATTGGCTGTATCCAAGGCCAGAGGAACATTGTCGAACTCGCCCTGCAGCAGCTCAACAGCCCACTTCATCAGCTCCTCGCCGTTGTTCTCAGCAGGTCCGATATTGACATCCAGATAGGTAGCACCAGCTTCCAGCTGCTGTCTTCCTCTTGTCAGAATCGGTTCCGGATCCTTCTCCGCAAAAGCGCGATTGATTGAGGGTGCAGTTACAGAGATTCTTTCACCAATTACAATAAATTTAGCCATTTTTCGTCTCCTTTAACTAATAAAATTACAGCTGGCCATTCGCCTGCATATCCTTCAGGAACTTCACAAGCTGTACGGCTTCCAGAGGAGCTACGATGACCTCCCAGCCGGGAAGTTTCGCTTCGATATCGCCCTTGAGCACGGCTACCTTACCAGGAATTACCAGCTTCCTGGACTTGATCTTGGGCTCTACTTCTTCTGTAATGAACTTTGCAACAGAAGTAGAGGACAGCTTACCGGCAGCCCAGGCAGTCAAAACGGACAGTCCGCCTGCATCGGAAATCAGCAGGTTACAGGGAACACCGGAACGCTCCAGCTCGCCGGATACCAGGAAATAGGTCAGGGCGAAGTCAACGGTGGTCAGACAGAGGGAATTCTCATCTGCGCCATTGAGGGGATAAACGCCGGGAGCAACCTTCATGGGCTTCTGCGGGTCTGTGAAGAGGTTCTGTCTCAGACCAAACAGGGGCAGAGCCATGGCATAGTCCATATCCTCCACTACTACGATGGAACCGTATTTCATGGTAAAGGTTGCTGTCAAAGCCTCCTGCATTGCCTTATCACCGCGTGCCAGGGCAGCTACGTTCACAATAGAGGGATATCCGCAGGTTCTGTCTCCGTCCTTGATGGCGCCACGGCGCAGAGAAACGGCAGCTGCAAAGGTCTCCTTGATGGTTCCCATGGTTACATCCATAACCAGGTTCTTGTTGCCTGCTTTTTCAAGAGCAGCCACAGTATCATAGAGTTCATCCAGGCTGCTGCCGGATACACCCAGTACAACGCCCGCATCTGTGGCAATCTTGCTCATTTCTTCATAGTTGGAAGCATCTGCGCCGTTGAGAACGGGCTTGCCATCCTTACATACCTCCAGAGCAGCCTTAGCAGTCTCCGGACACTTGCAGCCCAGAACCAGAGGTCTTCCGGTTGCAGCTGCTTTCTTCACCAATTCCACATACTTGGAAGCGTCTGTGTCCTTTGCATAGTTCACATAGACCAGCTCGGTATACATGTGCTCACCGATACGCTCATAATCCACATTAGGTACAGCGGCAAGCTTGGCATCGATGGTTGCGTCATCCATGCAGCTGCATACAGCTGCTGCATATCTTGTCTTGCTAACAAAGGTTTTCTCATGTCTGTAGAGAACAGTCTCACCGCCCAGGCTGTATTCATGATCGCCTGTTCCAATCTTAATGGTCTTCATCGGCGGAGCAGTAGCCTCAGACAGCTGAGCCAATGCCTCCTCAGACATATAGGGGCAAGCGGAGATATCCACTGCGCCCTGAGCGACTTTCATAGAGAAAGCCATACATGTAGGACTTCCGCACTCCTTACAGTTTTTCTTAGGGGTCATCTTAAAGATCTGAATACCTGATAATGCCATTGTTCTTATCCTCCTGTTCTCGCATTAAACCAATTCTTTGATCAGCTTAGAAATCGTTGCAACGGACTGAGGATGTTTCAAAATAACGGCATCAGATCCGGATACCAGATCTGCCGCTGCAGTCTGAACCTCCATGGAAACCCCTCTGTCATCGACAGATCCCCATTCCGGAACATCTTCCTCTGAAGCAGTGGACTCTTTGACAGCCCATGTCTCAGATGCAACAGGAGTAATAATCGGCATCTGCAGCATCTTGTCATCCTGTGACAGGGCAGCTGCACGAATTCTGTCCATGGTCGAGATTACATAATCATAACCATAGCCAACGGTAGCGGTACCTACATTCATCACCACGCTGTCGGCAGATACGCCCAGCTGAGTCATCACCACGTTCAACTGCTTCGCCAGGTTGATATCAACGGCAGACTCTGCTCCCACCTTCTGGCTGTAAGCAAGACCGGCTGCGGCACCGATTGCCTTATAGTTCTCTTCTTTTGCAGACATTAAGAGGACATTCTTACCCTGAAGAGCCTCTGCCACCTTGGGAAGCAGCTCGGCATCCTTCTCAACATTCTTGCTTCCCTCTACTACCAGGGGAGCATCAATGGCACCGGCTACTTCCTTCACCACTGCCACCAGTTCTTCTACAGACTTATTGGCACCGTTTGGATCTCCGCCTTCCAAACGCAGTACGACAAAATCAGCTCCGGGCATCTGTGCAGCCTTCTGGGCAATCTCTGCCATGGTAGTAGCACCGGCATAGTAAGCCTTTACTCCTTCCGGCTCTCCTTCCATACCCATATCAGAGATCTCGACACCTACCTTGGGAGCATTGCCCAGATCTCCATCGAAGGAATAGAAGGGCAGTACACTTGCGCCCCCAAGCTTCACTGCCTTGTCACCACATCCAATCTCTACTGCTTTTATGGATGCACCAAACTTCTGTGGTTTACGATTAAACGGCATTTCCATTAGCCTCCTTACTTGAATATTCTTATTACTAACTTAAATCATATCTGTACGTTTGTCAAGAAAGTCTCAATCAATGTACTTCAATAAAAACATACTCAGTCACCCCTTTACCAAGAGTAACCAATCGTCAGTAATCCTCCACTTTTACATCATCGGATCCAAGCCCAAAGCCGGATGTCCCTTCTCCGTCAGGAAGGCAACCAGGGTTTCCGGATCTGTTGCGATGGTCTCGTCCCCAATCATGGAGCAGAAATCATCGATTCCATACAGTTCCTGAGCTGTCTTGTTGAGATTATCCCTCACCTGGTCTTTCAGATCCTTGGGCATCCATACGATACGCTGAACGCCGCCCTCCGCTTTCATAAACTTCTTAGATGCGATAAAATGCTTGCCATGTCCCATAAAGCCGGGGGTCTGTACACCGCCGCCGGTCATAGAGGCCAGCTCCGGGAAGGTCATCCCTAAGGGGGTCACACCGGCATATTCCCGGTTGGCAATACATACGCCATTGGAGAAGGGTTCGATACCGCAGATGCACTCGAAGCATCCGCAGGATGTCATGGGCTTCTCCATAATGGAGTAGAGGGAAACCTCCTCCAGGGCGCCCTGAGAAAACTTCTTTACCGCCTCATCTACATCCGCATACTCGCCGATTCTCTCATCAATGACATGCTCTTTGGTAATGACCTGGCAGGGGCCTGCCGGATCCAGCTCATGGGTGGCCTTGGCATCAAACCAGGATACAGCGCCGCACAGGCCCAGACGTTCCGGAGTTACCACGCAGACATGGCTGGGGGAGAAGGCCTGGCACATAATGCAGCTGTAGTAAACCGGCACTGCTTCATCCGTCATAGTGGCAAGTCTCTCATCTCTCTTGTCAAACATGGGAATTGCCATCTCGTGACGCAGCCTGGTGCATTCCTCCGCATTGGTATAGATCTTTACCTGACACTTGTCCACAACAGCTGCAAATTCATTTTTGATCTGGGCGTAAAGCACCTCGCCGATATGCCTGGCTCGGAATCCTGCCTCATAAGCCTCCTTGCTGACACGAATACGAATCATGTCCCTCTGGCCGGTATGCATCAGACCTTCAATACAGTTGAGATAGCTATGGAACTTTCTCTCGAATACCGGCTCAAAATCCGCCTGCATATTCTTGCCGGCCACCTCAGCAATATATACGATACTATGCTTGCTGCCCACCTCGAACTCATCGAAATCCGGTCCGAAGAGCTCAATCTTGTGATCCTCTACTTCAGACATTTCCTTCATATGCACCAGCTCGGCACAGTCCACACGGGAACCGTCGAACTCCACCTGCATATCACCCTTACGAATGATCTCGCCTTCAAAGGCCGAGGCAAAGGCAACCGGAATATCAATATTCGTGATCTTAATCTTAATCTCACGAGCTTCCAGGGAAACCGGGTTCCATTTGTCCACGTCCTTCTCGATGAGCAGGGCGCCGGGGATCTCCGGAACATCGTGATCATCATTGGTAATCACCGGGAAGCCTAAGGCAATGGCACCGGCCGCCACAGCAACGATCACGTCATCCAGGGGACCATAGCCGTTCACGAAGGCAGGTACACGTTCCTTGGTATAAGCCATAAGACCTGCTGCGTCACCCGGTGTTACATTTCCAAAGATCAAGGCTGCACGGATGGCCACGGAAACCACATGGATGACCGATGTAACATCCTTGCCCAAAGGAATCACACGCACATTGGCGCCGGTCTTGTATCCCTTTTCCTCCAGCTGGTCGATGCATCCACCCACAAGAGTAACAAGAATACCCTGAGCCTGATAGCTTTTTACCAGATTTACCGCATCCTCTGCCTTAGGTGCTGTGCCAACCAGAACAGCTACGCCGGGGATATCTCCGGTTACCAGGGGAACGCCCAGCTCACGGATGACTGCGTCGCCCAAATGTCCATAGCAGCTGCCGGAATAAGGCTCTGCACCGTCAATGTACTTGGTAGCCTCAATAAATTCTGCACACAGGGCTGTAGCAACACCTGACATCAGCACATCATTGAGCTGATCTCCCCTGGTCATCAAGGTCTTCACCACATCCATGGCCGCCTTCAACTCACCCAGGTTCGTGATCTTGGTTCCGGTTACTGCGTAGTAGCACGGAAGACTATAGGCTGTGCTGGGAAAGCTTACCGCCTTGTCTGCCCCATGCTGCTCAATCGCTTGATCGATCACGCCC
Source organism: Lachnospiraceae bacterium (assembly GCA_963661545.1). Lineage (GTDB taxonomy): Bacteria > Bacillota > Clostridia > Lachnospirales > Lachnospiraceae > Scatomonas. The sequence continues at coordinate 24,051 of CAVLCU010000012.1, forward strand.
TGGGTCAAACCATATACGGCATCATTTCCTCCAAATACTCTTTCAAATAAAGTAGCCATCTTACTCCTCCTTCACTCCGTTAGTACCCAAATACTCTCTACACATTCTCCATGCATGCGTCCCCCGACTCGCCAAAGCCGGAGGACGCAGTGTGGAGCAGCTGGCTTTCCTTCCCTGTGAACCCACCCCGTCAGGCGGCATGGGGTTTACTCTTTTTTCTGTAAGAAGAGCATCTTACATCATGGGATCCATCTCCAGAGCCGGATGTCCCTTCTCTGTCAGGAAGGCAACCAGTTCTTCCGGATCCGTTGCGATGGTTTCATCACCGATCATAGAGCAGAAATCATCGATTCCATACAATTCTTTGGCAGTCTTGTTCAGGTTGTCATGTACCTGATCCTTCAGTTCCTTGGGCATCCATACGATACGGGCAACGCCGCCTTCTGCCTTCATGAACTTCTTAGAAGCGATAAAGTGCTTGCCATGTCCCATGAAGCCGGGGGTCTGCACGCCACCGCCGGTCATGGATGCCAGCTCGGAGAAGGTCATGCCCAGAGGAGTCTGACCGATATACTCACGGTTGGCGATGCATACGCCGTTGGAGAAGGGCTCAATACCACAGATACACTCGAAGCATCCGCAGGAGGTCATGGGCTTCTCCATGATGGAATACAAAGATACATCGTCCAGGGCGCCCTGGGAGAACTTACGAACTGCCTCATTGACATCCTCGTACTCACCGATTCTCTCATCGATTACCCGCTCTTTGGTGATTACCTGACAAGGACCGGCCGGATCCAGCTCGTTGGTAGCCTTGGCATCAAACCAGGAAACGGCACCGCACAGACCCAGACGCTCGGGAGTAACCACGCATACGTGGCTGGGAGAGAAGGCCTGGCACATGATACAGCTGTAATATACCGGAACAGCCTCATCTGTCATGCTGGCAAGTCTCTCATCACGCTTGTCAAAGGTAGGAATAGCGATCTCGTGACGCTGTCTGGTACATTCTGCCGGATCGGTATAGATCTTCACAGCGCACTTGTCCACTACTGCATCAAATTCATTCTTAATCGAAGCATAGAGCACTTCACCGATATGTTTCAGGCGGAAGCCTGCTGCATAGGCGTCCTTGCTGATACGGATACGGATCATATCACGCTGGCCTGTATGCATGATACCCTCGATACAGTTCACATAGCTGTGGAACTTACGCTCGAATACAGGCTCGAAGTCTGCCTGCATGCTCTTGCCGGCCACCTCTACCACATAGGCAATCTGGTGCTTCTCGCCGGGTGCCCAGTCTTCCAGATCCTCACCGATTACCTCGATCTTGTGATCCTCAACCTCAGAGGGCTCCTTCATCTGTACCAGCTCAACGCAGTCTACACGAGAGCCGTCAAACTCAACCTGCATATCACCCTTACGGATAATCTCACCTTCGAAGGCAGATGCATAGGCAACCGGAATATCAATATTCGTAATCTTAATCTTGATATCACGAGCCTCCAAGGAGGTGGCATTAAACTTGGAGATATCTTCCTGTACGATCAAGCTCTTGGGTACAGTCATCTCACCCAGGCTTTCCTTGTCATTGGTGATAACCGGGAAGCCAAAGGCGATAGCGCCGGCGCCGCAGCCAACGGTGATATCGTCTACCGGAGCATAAGCATTTACGAAAGCAAACACACGCTCAAAGGTATACTTCATCAGGTTGGGCAGATCGCCAGGAGTGATATTACCAAAGATCAGAGCTGCACGAAGAGCGATGGATACAACATGGGATACTGCGGTAATATCCTCGCCCATCAGGGTAACACGTACATTGAATCCGGTCTTGTATCCGGCTTCAATCAGCTGCTTGCAGATACCCTTGGTACAGGTAACGAAGATACCCTGGGACTGATAGCTCTTTACCAGGTCAACAGCATCCTGAGCCGTAGGTGCTTCGTTGATCAGAACAGCAACGCCGGGGATATCACCGGTTACCAGGGGAACACCCAGCTCACGGATCCATGCATCGGAGAAATGTCCTACATAAGGCTCTGCATAGGGCTCTGCTCCATCCATGTACTTCATGGTCTCAATAATCTCAGCTGACAATGCTGTAGCGATACCGGCCTGGAATGCGTTGTGGAGACGTTCTTTCCTGGTCATCATCTCCTTGATGGTGCCCTCCAGAGCATCCTTCACCTCAGCCAGAGTGGTAAGCTTTACTCCGGTAACGGCATAGTAGCAGGGAATGCTATATGCGGTATTGGGCAGGGATACCGCTTTATCCAAGCCATACTTTTCAATTGCTTCGGAAACAGATTTCTCTGCCAAAGCATACATTTCACTGGAACCGCCAAAAACTCTATCAAATAATGTCACGGTTTTACCTCCATTTTCTCGAATTGTCTTTATTGCTCTATCAGTTCTTTTATCTTCCGAATCTCGTCCGTCGCTTCCCGGCTGAAATCGTAGGGCGATTTCCCCTGTCGGTCGGCATCAATGACTTCTGCATTGTAATGAATAAAGCCTAACAGATCTTCTGCTGGGATTTTGCTCCGTATGAAATCCTCATCCTCCGGTCCGCGCACCTTATTGGCAACCACGCGTACCTTCTTAATCCCCAGATCCAAGGCCAGACGCTTGACATTCTTATAGGTCTGCACGCTCCTGGCACCCGGTTCAATGACTACAACAAACTGCTCCATGCCCTCACAGGTTCCCCGACCCAGATGCTCCAGGCCGGCTTCCATATCCATGATTACCACATCCGTGCTGCGAAGAATCAAATGGTTCAGGATCCTCTTCAGCATCACATGCTCCGGGCAAACACAGCCACTGCCCCCCGTCTCCACCGTGCCCAGGGTAAGCAGCTTCACGCCGTTGTAGACCTTGGCATAGGCATCCGGAATATCATCCACCTTGGGATTCAGCTTGTAAAACTGATTGTCTGGGGAAGCACCCGTGCGTTCCTCCACCAGTTTCCTCATCCGGCTGATGGGGACAATGGAATCCAACAGTTCTTCCGGAAATCCCAAAGCCAGACCCAGATTGGCATCCGGATCCACATCTGCAGCCAGTACAGTCTTACCCTCCTCTGCATACAGTCTCGCCAGGGTTGCGGCAAATGTGGTCTTACCCACACCACCCTTTCCGGTAATTGCAATTTTCATACGTCAAAACTCCTTCTGTCCACTGCTTCTATCCAGAATCCTCATTAGATTCCCAGTGCAGTTCTCTTCTCTTCGATCCGGTCAATCATCTTGTCTACCAGCTTCTCGATATCGGTCTCAACCGTGAAAGAGGCCTCTACCCAGTCACGCAGTCCGTGCTGCAGCAGGTTGTCCACTTCAGTAGAGCCGCAGGTATAGGGATCTACACCCAGGAAGGTATCAATACCGGTAGCTACTACATAGTTACCGATGGAAACTGCCTTCTCAGACATCCACTCAGGAGCACAACCGACTACCGGTACCTGGGAAATATTCCAGCCGGAATCCTTGGCAATATCAGAAGCCAGAATCATCATGCGGGAAATATCTACGCAGGATCCCATATGCAGTACCGGCGGGATATCAGCCAGCTCGCATACTCTCTTCAGGCCGGCGCCGCAGATGTCCTTTGCTCTCTTATCCATCAGACCTGCCTTGGCAGCAGCCTGGGCGGAACATCCGGAGGCAATGATAATGATATCATTCTCCAGGAGCTTCTTCATCAATTCGATATGTGCGGTGTCAGGACGGATCTTGGGATTGTTGCAGCCAACCATAGCTACAGCGCCCCGAAGAACGCCGGACTTCACGCACTCTACCAGAGGTTTGGTAGTTCCGGTTACATCTACAAAAGAGTTGGTTACCGTATCCAACTGCTTCTTAATTGCTTCTACAGAATAGCCAACGGTTGCCTTCTGCTTCATATCCGGGATATGAACCAGCTCCGGCTTCCTGTTCTTAAAGTTTTCACAAGCCATCTTCACGATAGCCTTGGCATTCTCTGCTGCCGTCTCGGCGCTGAACCGTATAAATTCAGAATCCGGCATCTGAGCGATGGGAGAAGTGGTCACAAACTTGGTATGGAAGCACTTGCTCAGGGGTCCTAAGGCCGGGAAGATACACTGTACATCGACTACGATGGCTTCACAGGCTCCGGTCAGGACAACATTCTCCTGCTGCAGGAAGTTACCGGCCATGGGGATACCACGACGCATAGCCACTTCGTTGGAGGTACAGCATACGCCGGATACGGTAATGCCCTTGGCTCCCATCTCCTTGGCATAAGCAATCAGCTCCGGATCATCTGCATATTCGCAGATCATCTCTGACAGTGACGGATCATGGCCATGTACCACAATATTCACATTCTCAGCTACCATAACACCCAGGTTGGCCTCGGTCTCAATGGGCTTGGGAGTTCCGAACAATACATCGGAGAACTCTGTACCAGCCATGGAACCGCCCCAGCCATCGGACAGACCGGAACGCAGAGCCTGACGGATCAGGGCTTCCGGCTTAGAAGAACATCCCATATGGGTCATATGCAAAGAACAGGAAACCTCGCGGTCGATGGCGCGGGGAGCGATCTCCTCTCTCGCCCAAATATCCTGGGTATGCTGAGGTGCTCTCTTCAGGAATCTCTGGGTGCCGAATACCTTGCCATATTCGCCCAAAGCCTCAACAGCCACCTCATGAGCCAGATCATAGATATCCTTACCCTCGGTCTCGATATCCCATTCCTTGGCGATACGAACCAGCTTGTCCGGATCCTTTACCTTATAAGCTCCGTCCGGGGCTGAATGATACAGGGTGTTGCAGATCTCACGGCCGTGGTCGGAATGGGTGGCAGATCCGCCGGCGGTGAACTTCAGATAATTCCTTCCTACGATGCCATGGACATCGCAACCACAGATTCCTCTTGGTGCTTTTGGGGTGATCCGACAGGGTCCCATGGAACAGATACGGCAGCAAATACCATGCTCACCGAACTTACAATGCGGTGTCTGGTTCTTTACACGGAACTGCCATGCGTCCGCTCCCACCTTGGCGCCAGTTTCCAGCAACCGCTCGGTAGCCGCTTCCATCTCTTCGACTGTCGTCAGTTTGAATTCACTCATCAATTTTCCTCCTTAAATAGTGTATTGCCTCTTCTCCTCCGCAAGTGTTGGATTCTTGCGGGTGAATTCTTCTTATTTTTACCCCTCCCGGGGGAGGGGATAAAAATCAGCAAAAGCACCCATTACACTCTATCTCTCATACACAGGTCAGGCCAGGCCTAACTTCTTAACAATCTCCTTCAATGCCGCCCGTACCGGCGAATCCGCCGGCAGCTGCACCGTTGGTTTCCCATCACAATCATATTGATAGACCGTCTCATCCTGGGGTACTACTCCCAGCAATTCCAGGCCTTCCTTCTCTATCTCTTCCAAAGTACCTTCATTCAGCTTACCCTGGGGCGCCCGATTGACAATCAGGCCTACCCGGGAGGGATGCATCTCGCATTCCTGAATCAGCTGGGCGATACGGCCTGCGGCCTGAACCCCCCTTCTGGAGCAGTCGCTGACCAGAATGGCCATGTCCATATTAGGAAGGACTCCCCGGCTGATATGTTCCATGCCGGCTTCGTTATCTACCACAATATATCCATAACTGTTCTGCAGCTTGGCCAGCTGGTTCTGCAAAAGGCCATTGACAAAGCAATAGCAGCCCTTCCCCTGGGTCCTTCCCATAACCAGCAGATCGTATTGATCCTCCTCCACCAGGGCGCTGTTAAACTTAAATTCCGCATAATCCGCCTTGCTCACACCCGGAGGAATGGGCTTGTCTGCTGCCGTCTCCGCATGGGCAATCTCTTCCCGGATCTCTCCTAGCGTATGCTCTACCTCAACCCCCAGCACTTCATTCAGGTTGGAATTGGCATCCGCATCTACCGCAAGGATAGGACCCTTGCCGGTCTCGCAGAGATATTGGATCAAAAGCCCTGTCAGGGTAGTCTTTCCCACGCCGCCCTTGCCGGCGACCGCGATTACCTGGGCCATTGGCATCACCTCCTCAATCGCAGATCAGCTTCACAATACTGTTGGCCAGATCCACCATCAGGATCTTACCCTCTACCCGGGTCTCATCTCCCATAATATCGCGGATGATGACCTCATCGCCGTCTACGTCTATCCTGGATACGTTCTTGCATAGGACAGTATTGTCGCTTTCCTTATATACAGTTGCAAGACACATCTCTTACGCCTCCTT
>CAVLCU010000013.1:0-29303 GCA_963661545.1 Lachnospiraceae bacterium
TTATGGATGCTTCTGAACTCATAGACTTACCTCCGTGTAGTGGTATCAAAAGTTGGTTTGGGTGTCAAAACACCCAAACCTGTGGTTACACGGATTGTTCCGTGCTACGCACTCCCACGTCTACGCTCCGCTTCGGTCGGTGCTAAACGTGTGCCACTGGCACACAGCACCCTCCCTCAATTCGGGTTTACGCAGGGCTTTCGCCCCACTTCACCCTCATTGAGGGGCGTGTCATAAAGCCCTTCCCCCACCGACATGCGAGCATGTCGTGGGCTCTGGCTTTTGACACTGTAACCAAAATTTTCTCTTTTCTTTTAGCCCTCCCTTGGGATGTCTCGTATAAAGAGATATAAGATAAAACGATACGTCCTAAGGAGAATAGAAATGATGAAGATCAGGAAATTATTTAAGAAAGCCGTTGCCCTTGTACTCGCCGCCGCTGCCGTTTTTATCGCCGGTGAAGGATTGACAAGCCAGAAGGTGGAAGCCGCCAGTGTCCGCATCTTCTTTGACGAGAATGCCTGCGCCTATATTTATGAAGATGGCAGCGGTTATATCGAATGTTACAAGGAATTTACCAAGGATGAGCCCCTGACGGAGATCAATGGAGTTGCCTTGAAGGATATCATTACCTTTAATGACGGCGGTTATGTGGATACCTATTACGATTCTTATGAGGTGCGTCAAATTAACCAGAATGTGGTAGTTTACTCCCCGCATACCATTTATGTGCACGGCTGCGGACCGGAGGGTCTCTTCAGCGGATATGGATACCTTCATTTTACCGATCAAAAGGGGACCTATGATATCTCCTTGTGGAGTCACAGTCTGGACTGGACCACCCTAGAATATCAGACAGACATTGGCAACATGATCAATAAGATCAGCTGGAATTCCTAAGATGGATAGGAGGAGAATCCCTTCAGATTTGACAGATAGGAGATCACAAAAGAGGGGGAGCCCCGGCGATGAAGCCCGGTGCTCCCCCTCTTTTCATTTGCTGCAGCGGCAGCAGGGTGAGTTATTTTTGATTTTTCTCTACTTCCTGCAGCTTCATGGCCCGCACCTTCAGGGGAAGGCCAAAAAGGGTGATGAATCCGCTGGCATCCTGGTGGTCATACATATCTCCGGTCTTGAAGGAGGCCAGAGATTCGTTGTAGAGGCTGTAGGGGGAGGTAGTTCCGGCCTTGATGATATTGCCCTTATAGAGACGCATCTTGACCTCCCCGGTGACATACTTCTGGGTAGAGGTCACGAAGGCCTGGATAGCCTCCCGCAGGGGGGTGAACCATTTTCCCTCATAGACAACCTGGGCGAACTGGCTGCCCAGCTTCTTCTTGGTCTCCAGGGTATCCCGATCCAGGATCAGCTCCTCCAGCTGCTCATGAGCAGCCATCAAAATGGTTCCGCCGGGAGTCTCATAGACACCCCGGGACTTCATGCCTACCACCCGGTTCTCTACGATATCCACAATGCCGATGCCATGCTTGCCGCCGAGGGCATTGAGCTCGGTGATAATCTCGGAGACCTTCATGGCCTTGCCGTTGAGGGTCTTGGGTACCCCCTCTTCGAAGGTCATGGTCAGGTATTCGGATTCATCCGGTGCCTTCTCCGGGGTAACACTTAAAACCAGCATATGCTCATAGTTGGGTTCGTTGGCGGGGTCCTCCAGCTCCAGCCCCTCATGGCTGATATGCCAGAGGTTGCGGTCCCGGCTGTAGCTGCTGTCTGCTGCAAAGGGAAGGTCGATGCCATGGGCCTTGCAATAATCCATCTCCGCCTCCCGGGAATCCATCTTCCATACCTCCGGCATCCGCCAGGGAGCGATGACCTTGAGGTCGGGAGCCAGAGCCTTGATGGCCAGCTCGAAACGGATCTGGTCATTGCCCTTGCCGGTAGCCCCGTGGCAAATGGCGGTGGCACCTTCCTTGCGGGCGATCTCTACCAGCTTCTTGGCGATGACAGGACGGGCCATGGAGGTGCCCAGCAGATACTTGTGCTCATAGACCGCTCCTGCCTGGACGCAGGGCAGGATAAAATCATCGCAGAACTCATCGATCACATCTTCAATGTATAATTTCGCGGCACCGGACAGCTTGGCCCGCTCATCCAGCCCATCCAGCTCACTGCCCTGTCCGCAGTCGATACAGCAGCATACCACATCATAGTCAAATGTTTCCTTCAGCCAGGGGATGACGGTGGTAGTGTCCAGTCCGCCGGAATATGCTAAAACAACCTTTTCTTTCATCTTTTCGAAGCCTCCTTGAAAATTCTATCCCTTGCGCATAGCCCGGCTGTCTGCCGGGACTTTTATCTGTAATATATATCATAGCCCAAAAATATGCAAGCTTTTTTCCGGAACCTCTTGCATATTTTTGAATGAAAATGTATAATTATGCATCACCAGGGTAAATGATGCATAAAGCGGAAGGGCTTTACAGAAGCCCCCTCTTGGAGTATGCTAGAAATAGTCGGCTTTGAACAATGCACGGCAGGGAGGTTTAGGATGATGAAAGTTGGAATTATCGGTTCGACGGGATATGCAGGGGCGGAGCTGGTCCGTCTCCTGCTGGGACATAAGGAAGCGGAGATTGTCTGGTATGGTTCCAGAAGCTATATCGACCAGAAGTATGCAAGGGTCTACCAGAATATGTTCCGTTTGGTGGAGGATGTATGTAAGGATGACAATATGGAGGAGCTGGCCCGGGAGGCGGATGTCATCTTTACTGCCACCCCCCAGGGATTCTGTGCTTCCCTGGTCAATGAGGAGATCCTCAAGCAATGCAGGATTATTGATCTCAGTGCGGATTTTCGCCTAAAGGATGTCAAGATCTATGAGGAGTGGTATAAGATCCGGCACAAGGCTCCCCAATATCTGCCGGAGGCGGTCTATGGTCTGTGTGAGATCAACCGGGAGCAGGTGAGGGGGGCTCGGATCCTGGCCAATCCCGGCTGTTATACCACCTGCTCCATTTTGACCATCTATCCCCTGCTCAAGGAGGGCTTGATTGACGGCAATACGGTGATTGTAGATGCCAAGTCCGGAACCTCCGGGGCAGGAAGAGGGGCCAAGACGGACAATCTCTTCTGCGAGGTCAACGAAAGCATCAAGGCCTATGGGGTGGCCAGCCACCGCCATACCCCGGAGATTGAGGAGCAGCTGACCTATGCCGCCGGATACCCGGTGACCATCAGCTTTACCCCCCATCTGGTGCCCATGAATCGGGGCATCCTGGTGACAGCTTACGCTTCCCTGACCCGGGAGACAGATGCCAGGGAGATTCGGGCTGCTTATGAAAAATACTATGGCAGGGAATATTTCATCCGCTTGCTGGATGAGGATATCTGTCCCCAGACCAAGTGGGTGGAGGGCAGCAATTTCGTGGATATCGGCTTTAAGCTGGATCCCAGAACCAACCGCATCGTCATGATGGGGGCCCTGGATAATCTGGTAAAGGGAGCAGCCGGACAGGCCATCCAGAACATGAATCTCATGTTCGGCCTGAAGGAGACAGAAGGGCTGCAGCGGGCACCTGTGTTCCCTTAAGTAGGGCAGTGTCAGTGGTCAGTGGTTAGTGGTGAGTGGGCAGTGGGGAAGAGCAGTGGGCAGTGGTTAGTGGTGGAAGAGAGGTAGAGGATGATGAAGTATGTGGACGGAGGCGTGACGGCGGCGATTGGATTTAAGGCTGCGGGGGGAAGCGCCGGGATTAAGAAGGGCAATGTCAAGGATATGGCCTTGCTCTATAGCATTGTTCCCTGTGTGGCAGCCGGGACCTTCACGACGAATCTGGTGAAGGCGGCTCCCGTGAAATGGGATCAGCATATTGTGAAGGACAGTGAGGCGGCTCAGGCGGTGGTCTGCAACAGCGGAGTGGCCAATGCCTGCACCGGAGAAGAGGGATATCGTTATTGTCAGGAGACAGCTCAGGTGGCAGCGGAAGCCCTGGGGATTCCGGAGGATTCCGTATTGGTGGCTTCTACCGGGGTGATCGGGCAGCAGATTCCCATGGATAAGATTGCAGCCGGGGTTCGGATGCTATCCCCCCGCCTGTCCAACTCCAGAGAGGCAGCCTCCCTGGCAGCCCAGTCTATTATGACCACGGATACCAGGCAGAAGGAGGTGGCCGTTTCCCTGGAGATCGGGGGCAAGACGGTTACCATCGGAGGCATGTGCAAGGGATCCGGCATGATCCATCCCAATATGTGTACCATGCTCTCCTTTTTGACCACAGATGCCGATATTTCCAAGGAAATGCTCCAGACAGCCTTGTCTGATGTGGTCAAGGATACCTATAATATGATTTCCGTGGACGGGGACACCTCCACCAACGATACGGTCCTGCTGCTGGCCAACGGTCTGGCAGGCAATCCGGTGATCAACCGGAAGGATGGGGAGTATCAGAAGTTCCTGGAGGCTCTGCAGGAGGTGAATACGGTGCTGGCCAAGAAAATTGCCGGAGACGGGGAGGGAGCTACCGCCCTCTTTGAGGTGAAGGTTGTGGGGGCTCAGACCAAGGAGCAGGCGGTCACCCTGGCCAAATCTGTGATTACCTCCAACCTCACCAAGGCAGCTATTTTCGGCCATGATGCCAACTGGGGCCGGATTCTGTGCGCCATGGGTTATTCCGGGGCCAGCTTTGATCCGGAACGGGTGGATCTGTATTTCGAAAGCGCTGCCGGGAAGCTGCAGATCATAGAAAATGGGGTGGCTGTGGCTTATAGCGAGGAGGAGGCCACTCGTATTCTGTCAGAGGAGGCGGTGACCGCCATCGCCGACATCAAGATGGGGCAGGCTAAGGCCACCGCCTGGGGCTGCGACCTGACCTACGAATATGTGAAGATTAATGCGGATTATCGCTCTTAAGGGAGAGAGGGTGAACAAGTATGGTAAATCAAAAGTATCTGAGCAAGGCGGAGGTTTTGATTGAGGCTCTGCCCTATATTCAGCGGTTTAACCGGAAGATTATTGTAGTAAAATACGGCGGCAGCGCCATGATCGATGCGGATCTGAAGAGAAATGTCATCAAGGATGTGGTTTTGCTGAAGCTGGTGGGCTTTAAGCCCATTATCGTCCACGGGGGCGGCAAGGAGATCTCCCGCTGGGTGGGCAAGGTGGGCATGGAGCCCCGCTTTGTCAACGGTCTGCGGGTGACGGATGCGGAGACCATGGAAGTGGCAGAAATGGTGCTGAACAAGGTCAACAAGGAGCTGGTAAGCCTGATCGAATCCCTGGGGGTCAAGGCCGTGGGCATCAGCGGCAAGGATGGGGGCCTCCTCAAGGTGGAGCGCAAGTATTCCCAGGGCCAGGATATCGGCTTCGTGGGAGATGTCCGGGAGGTGAATCCCAAGATTCTCCACGACCTGCTGGAGAAGGATTTCCTGCCGGTGGTCTGCCCCATCGGCATGGACGATGACTTCCATTCTTATAACATTAATGCGGATGATGCCGCCAGTGCCATTGCCGAGGAGGTCAAGGCGGAGAAATTGGCATTTTTGACGGACATCGAGGGGGTTTATGCGGACAAGGAGGATCCTTCCTCTCTGATCTCAGAGCTTACCCTGGCAGAGGCGGCCAGATTGATTGCAAATGGCAATGTGGGAGGGGGCATGATTCCCAAGCTGCAGAACTGTATCGATGCCATTCACAAGGGGGTATCCCGGGTCCATATTCTGGACGGGCGTATTCCCCACTGTCTGCTGCTGGAATTCTTCACCAACAAGGGAATCGGAACAGCTATTTTAAGAGATGAGGAGGACAAATTCGGCGATGACAACTAATGAATATATGGAGCAGGCGGATCAATATGTCCTGCATACCTATAATCGTTTTCCGGTGGTATTTGAAAGGGGCAAGGGCGTTCATCTCTATGACACGGAGGGGAAGGAATACCTGGATTTTGCAGCGGGAATCGCTGTCTTTGCCCTGGGCTACGGCAATGAGACCTACACAAAGGCCTTGAAGGATCAGGTGGACAAGATCATCCATACTTCCAACCTCTATTATAATATCCCCATGGCAGAGGCGGCCAAGAAGCTGGCAAAGGCCTCCGGCATGGACAAGGTCTTCTTCACCAACAGCGGCACCGAAGCCATAGAGGGTGCCATTAAGGCTGCCCGCAAATACGCCTGGCTGAAGGATGGCAGTACGGATCATGAGATCATTGCCATGAAGCATTCCTTCCACGGAAGGAGTATGGGAGCCTTGTCTGTTACCGGCAACAGCCATTACCAGGAGCCCTTCAAGCCCCTGATCGGGGGTATCCGCTTTGCGGATTTCAACGACCTGGACAGCGTGAAGGCTCAGATTAGTCCTAAGACCTGCGCCATTATCCTGGAGACCATCCAGGGAGAGGGAGGTATCTATCCGGCGGAAGAGTCCTTCCTGAAGGGGGTTCGCCAGCTCTGCCAGGAGAAGGACATCCTCCTTATCCTGGATGAAATCCAGTGTGGTATGGGCCGCAGCGGTCATCTCTTTGCCTGGCAGGAGTATGGAGTAGAGCCGGATATCATGACCTGTGCCAAGGCTCTGGGCTGCGGCGTTCCCGTGGGAGCCTTCGTATTGAACCAGAAGACCGCCGACCATTCTCTGGTACCTGGCGATCATGGAACCACCTACGGCGGCAACCCCCTGGCCTGTCGAGCCGTCAGCACCGTATTCGACCTCTTCGAATCTGACCATATCGTAGACCATGTGCGGCAGACCACCCCCTACCTGGAAAGCCGTCTGGATCAGCTGGTGGAACAATACGACTGCATCACCGCCCGCCGGGGCAAGGGTTTCATGCAGGGTCTGGTCATAGAAGGCCGCAAGGTAGGCCAGATCGTCACCAAGGCCCTGGAAAAAGGTCTGGTAGTCATCAGCGCCGGAACCAATGTCCTGCGTCTGGTTCCCCCTCTGGTCATCACGGAGAGGGACATTGACGAGATGATTCAGAAGCTGGAAGAGGTGCTGGCTGCAGAATAAGGAGGTTGGTTTGCTATGAATCCCATACTTTGGCTGATTCTTCTATGCGTCTTGCTGGTAATCGAGCTCATTACCCTGGGTTTGACCACCATCTGGTTTGCCGGTGGGGCTTTGGCTGCCTTTCTGGCTGCCCTGGGGGGAGCACAGCAGGGGGTTCAGCTGGGGCTCTTTGCAGGGGTTTCCCTGGTCTTGCTCCTGGTGACCAGACCGCTGGCGGTGCGCTTTCTGAAGAAGAATAAGACAGCTACCAATGCAGAGAGTCTCCTGGGAGAGCAGGCGGTGGTGACCTGTGAGATCAATAATCTTCTGGGACAGGGGACGGTGCAGGTTCGGGGCATGGAGTGGACCGCCCGGACGCTGACGGAGGATGAGACCATAGAGAAGGATGCCGTGGTATCTATTTTGAAAATTGAAGGGGTCAAATTGATTGTTGCCAGAAAGGAAGGTGACCTATGCTGACAGGATTTGCGGAAACGGGAAGTGGAATTGGGACGATCCTTGTCCTGATTCTTTTATTGATCTTGGCTTTGATTGTGGTAGTCTCCTGCATTAAGATTGTACCTCAGGCTCATGCCAGCGTCATTGAGCAGCTGGGGGCTTACAAGACTACATGGGGAACCGGTCTGCATTTCATGGTGCCTTTTATTGAACGGGTGGCCAGACGGGTGAATCTGAAGGAACAGGTCGTGGATTTCCCGCCCCAGCCGGTGATCACCAAGGATAATGTAACCATGAGCATCGATACCGTGGTCTTTTATCAGATCACGGATCCCCGTCTCTTCTGCTATGGGGTGGAGAATCCCATTATGGCCATTGAGAATCTGACGGCCACCACCTTGCGAAATATCATCGGCGAGATGGAACTGGATGAGACCCTGACCTCCCGGGAAATCATCAATACCAAGATGAGGGCGGCCCTGGACGTTGCCACAGATCCCTGGGGCATTAAGGTCAATCGGGTAGAATTGAAGAATATTATGCCGCCGGCGGCTATCCAGGAGGCCATGGAGAAGCAGATGAAGGCGGAGCGGGAACGGCGGGAATCCATCCTGATTGCAGAGGGGGAGAAGAAGTCCACCGTTCTGGTGGCAGAGGGCAAGAAGGAATCTGCTATCCTGGATGCGGAGGCGGAGAAGCAGGCAGCTATTCTGCGGGCGGAAGCCGCCAAGGAGAAGATGATCCGGGAGGCAGAGGGTCAGGCGGAGGCTATTCTTAAGGTTCAGAAGGCCAATGCGGATGGAATTCGCATGCTGAAGGAGGCGGGAGCCGACCAGGCGGTCCTGACCATGAAGAGCCTGGAGGCTCTGGGACAGCTGGCCCAGGGAAGAGCAACCAAGATTATCGTCCCATCGGATCTGCAGGGGATTGCCGGTCTGGCCACCTCCTTGCAGGAGATTATGAAGGATCAGGGAAAGGAATAGACAGAAGGATGAACTTAAAAGGACGTAATTTTTTGACATTGAAGGATTTCACCCCGGAGGAGATTCTCTATCTTCTGGATTTGGCCGGGGAGCTGAAGGACAAGAAGAAAAGGGGGGTGCCGGTGGATACCCTCCGGGGCAAGAATGTGGCTTTGATCTTTGAGAAGACCTCCACCCGTACCCGCTGCTCCTTTGAGGTAGCTGCCCATGACCTGGGGATGGGAACCACCTATCTGGATCCTACAGGTTCTCAGATCGGCAAGAAGGAGAGTATCGAGGATACTGCCCGGGTCCTGGGCCGTATGTATGAGGGCATTGAATATCGGGGCTATGGGCAGGAGATCGTGGAGGAACTGGCCAAATATGCCGGTGTTCCGGTCTGGAACGGCCTGACCAATGAGTACCATCCCACTCAGATGCTGGCGGATATGCTGACCATTCGGGAACAGTTGGGACAGCTGAAGGGGCTGCGCCTGGTTTATATGGGGGATGCTCGCTATAATATGGGCAATTCCCTGATGATCGTCTGCGCGAAGCTGGGCATGCATTTTGTGGCCTGTGCCCCGGAGAAGTATTTCCCCAACCAGGAGCTGGTGGCCTTGTGCGAGACCTACGCGGAGGAAAGCGGTGCCACCATCACCTTGACGGAAAATGTGGTAGCTGCTACCAGGGATGCGGATGTCATCTATACCGATGTCTGGGTATCAATGGGAGAACCGGCAGAGGTCTGGGAGGAGCGGATCAAGGATCTGACCCCCTACAAGGTAACGGCCCAGGTGATGAAGAATGCTAAGCCGGAGGCTATTTTCCTCCATTGTCTGCCCTCCTTCCATGATCTGAAGACTAAGATCGGCAAGGAGATGTATGAGCGATATGGCATTGAAGATATGGAAGTGACGGATGAGGTCTTTGAGTCTCCCCAGTCTAAGGTCTTTGACGAGGCGGAGAACCGGATGCATACCATCAAGGCAGTTATGGCAGCTACCCTGGGGGCTCTGTGAAGAGGGAGATCAAGGACAGCCGGCCGGAGACTTGGCAAGCCCTGCCGCCAGATTCCAGGGAGAGGGTTTCCGGGGACAGGCTGCTGAACCTGGAAGAGATCAGGCGCCGCTTATCCCGTCAGGGAAGCGGCTGCCGTCTTTTTTTCTGCGAAGAGACGGATTCTACCAATGCCTGGGCTCGCCGAGAGGGGAAGAAGGGGGCAGCGGAGGGAAGCCTTTATCTGGCTGAGGTTCAAAAGGCAGGCAGGGGACGACGGGGCAGAGCCTGGGATACCCTGGCAGGCACCTCCGTGGCCATGAGCCTCCTGCTGCGGCCCCGGCTTTCGGCAGACCGCCTTTCCATGCTGAGCCTGGTCATGGGGCTGGCAGCGGCAGAGGGCATTGAGCAGGCCACCGGCCTGCAGGCAGGCATCAAGTGGCCCAACGATCTGGTGGCAGGGGGCAGGAAGCTCTGCGGTATCCTGACGGAGACCAGCTCCGCTATGGACTATGTGGTGGTGGGCATGGGAATCAATATCAACGTCCCCACCTTTCCGGAGGAATTGCAGGACAAGGCCACCTCTATCCTGCTGGAATTGGGCAGGGAGGTCAGCCGGGAGGCAGTGGTGGCGGAGATTCTGATTTCCTTTGAAAAATACTACCGAATCTTCCTGGAAACCGGGGATCTGTCCCGGCTGTCGGCTGCCTATCAGGAACTGCTGGTCAATCAGGGGCGGCAGGTTCAGGTACTGGATCCCTCCGGCACCTATACCGGTCAGGCTCTGGGCATCAATGACAGAGGAGAGCTCCTGGTTCGCCGGGAGGATAGCGGCAAAACCGAAGAGGTCTATGCCGGAGAGGTATCCGTCCGGGGCATCTATGGATATGTGTGAATGTATGGCATAGGGGGGAGGTAGCATTCCTATGATGATATTATGCGGCGTTAGCGCCTATGAGAAAAAATATTATTTGAATCCCGCTTTTTCCCAGCTTCCTGCGCAGATAAAGAAGGAACTGAGAACCATGTGCGTGACTTACGTGGCGGAGATTGGGGGTATCTTTACGGTAGGATATTCGGAGGAGGGCAAGCTCCTGCTGCAGACGCAGGCCTTGGATTCCGATGCCATGTATGATGAGATCGGCAGTGGTCTGCGGATCAAGCAGCTGCAGCAGGAGAAGAAGGAACTCTTTTACTCTCTGGAGCTCTTCTACAAGGTTCACTGCCTTGCCGGGGATCTGAAGACGATGACTCTGGATGAGTTGGCAGAGAGGGTAAAGGCGCAGAAGTCTGAGGCTGGCGCGGGTCAAAGTGAGATCTAGGAAAGGGCTGGAGGAAAGATGGATACATGGAAAATCGGTTCGGTAGAGATAGAGAATCCTCTGATTCTGGCTCCTATGGCGGGAGTTACGGATCTGCCCTTTCGGCTTCTGTGCAAAGAACAGGGGGTTGGTTTGGTCTGCATGGAGATGGTCAGCGCCAAGGCCATCCTGTATCGGAACAAGAATACCCAAGACCTCATGCGGATAGATCCCCGGGAAAAACCGGTTTCCCTCCAGCTTTTTGGAAGCCAGCCGGAGGTGGTGGCGCAGGCTGCCAGGCAGATTGAGGAAGCCCCCTTTGACATCCTGGATTTCAATATGGGCTGCCCGGTTCCCAAGATTGTGAATAACGGGGAGGGTTCCTCCCTGATGCAGAATCCTAAGCTGGCGGGAGAGATTCTGACAGCCCTGGTGAGGGCAGTCAGAAAGCCGGTTACGGTAAAGATTCGTAAAGGCTTTGACCAGGACCATGTCAATGCGGTGGAAATTGCCAAAATCGCGGAGCAGGCGGGAGTGGCAGCCATCGCTGTCCATGGCCGTACCCGAGACCAGTTTTACTCCGGCCGGGCGGATTGGGAGATCATCCGTCAGGTGAAGGAGGCGGTCTCCCTGCCGGTGATCGGCAACGGGGATGTGGACAGTCCCCAGCAGGCCAAGGCTCTGCTGGAGGCTACGGGCTGTGATGGGATCATGATCGGGCGGGGGGCCAGGGGGAATCCCTGGATCTTTTCCCGGATCCTGACCTATCTGAGAACCGGGGAGATCCCCCCTAAACCCTCCTACCAGGAGGTGCGGGCCATGATCCTGCGCCATGCCGCCATGCTGGTGGAATATAAGGGGACTTATACCGGAATCCGGGAGATGCGCAAGCATGTGGCCTGGTATACCGCCGGCTTTCCCCATTCTGCCCAGCTGCGCCGCCAGGTGAATGAGGTGCAAAGTCTGGAGGAACTGGAAGAGAAATTGTGAATATGGGCATACGCAGAAAAAAAAGAGTTGACAAGCGCTCCTTGATAGAATATACTATAACTTGCGTTAAGCGCTGATTTGCTCGCCTATGCCATAGCTGGCATAGCATAAGGGTGGATCGGGAAGCTCTGCGACCTTTCGGGGTGTGGCTCAGTTTGGCTAGAGCGCCTGGTTTGGGACCAGGAGGCCGCAGGTTCGAATCCTGTCACCCCGACTGCTGTAAACTTATTACCGCAAGCATGCGGGTGTAGTTCAATGGTAGAACACCAGCCTTCCAAGCTGGATACGTGGGTTCGATTCCCATCACCTGCTTTTGTACCCCGGGGTACATACGTGTTTGTAGCTCAGCTGGATAGAGCAACGGCCTTCTAAGCCGTGGGTCGGGGGTTCGAATCCCTTCAAGCACGTTTCGCTGTCAAGCGACATTTATAATTATGGTGGGTATAGCGCAGTTGGTTAGCGCGCCAGATTGTGGCTCTGGAGGCCAAGGGTTCGAATCCCTTTATCCACCCTGCCGTGATGGCGAAATAATGGGCTATCGCCAAGCGGTAAGGCACAGCACTTTGACTGCTGCATACGCTGGTTCGAATCCAGCTAGCCCAGTTCCCTCCGGAACATTAGATCAGGTGGCGGAAGACTCCATAAGAGGTGAGTTTCCGCTGTTTTTGTTTACAAGCGGCTATGGCGGAATTGGCAGACGCGGCGGGTTTAGGTCCCGTTGGGCAACCGTGCAGGTTCGAGTCCTGTTAGCCGCATTTCGTTGAATGCCTGTACCGGCAGCTTGGCCATCCTGGCCGGGCTGCCGGTTTTTTAATCCAGTTGGCCGATGCTATAATGAGCCACATGTTCCCGATCGATGTCGATGAGCAGGTAGGTGGGTTTGCGCCCGATCTGGCGGGGATAGCACAGGGAGCCGGGATTTAAGAGGGTCAGGTTGTTCTCCGTGTCGATGAGGGGTCGGTGGGTATGGCCGAAGATGGCAATGTGGACATTCCGGCTCTCGGCTTCGTCCCGCAGCCGCTCCGTTCCCAGAGATACCCCGTAGCGGTGACCATGGGTGATGAAGACCCGGTAGTCATCCAGAGTCATGAGGATCTCCCGGTTCAGCTGGGTTCCCCAATCGTTATTGCCGGCCACCATATAGCAGGGGCAGCCTGCCAATTCTCGAATATAATCCTCCTGGCTTTCGATATCGCCGCAATGGATGAGACCGTCGATCTCACCAATCTGATCCAGCACTCGCTTTATCTGCTCCGCATGTCCATGGGTATCACTCACCACAAGTATTCTCATACCTTCACCCTTTCTTCCAATATTTTTTTTATGGCTCGCAGGGCCTCTCCTCGATGGCTGATGGCATTCTTCTCCTCCGGGGGCAGCTCTGCCGTGGTCATGCCCCGATCCGGCAGGTAGAAAATGGGATCGTAGCCGAAGCCGTTTTGGCCCTTCTCCTCATAACCGATCTGCCCCTCGATGACTCCTCGGGCTGTGCAAACCTCCCCATCCGGCAGAACCGCCGCTATGGCGCAGACGAAGCGGGCGGTCCGCTCCTTGGGGGGGACGCCCTCCAGGCGGGCGATCAGATGGGCATTCTTGATGTGGTAAGAGGTGTCCTCCCCCATATAGCGGGCGGAGTAGATGCCAGGTTCCTTGTTCAGCCAGTCGATCTCCAGGCCGGAATCATCCGCCAACACCACCAAATCCTCCTTTTGACCGGGAAGGGTCTGCCTGTGGGCTGCCAATTGGGCCACGGCCCTGGCTTTGATGATGGCATTTTCCTCGAAGGTCTTCCCGTCCTCCAGGATATCCGCCTCCAGGCCGGCTTCCTTCATGGACAGGATCCGGGCGGGCAGATCTGCCAGAATCTCCCGTATTTCCTTCATTTTCCCCGGGTTGCCCGTGGCAAAGATAAGCTTATACATGACTGTCGTCTCCTCCTTCCCACCCTTTGGGTGGTCTGGGACCTGCATATTGATAGAAATAGGTCTTGAGCATCCCATTATAGATCTTGCGGTTCTTGTCTGCCTTGCGGCCGATCATCCGCTGGGTATCCTCATAGCTGGAAATGAGATACAAAGACCAGGTATCCAACAGGGCAAAGCGGTCTCCCAAAGTCCGGTAGAGGGCAGGCAGATTCTCCTTCTCTTCCAGCCGCTCTCCGTAAGGGGGATTGGTGACCAGGAAGCCATATTGGCCCGGATGGGTGAAGTCTGCCACGTCCTGCTGGTGAAAATGGATGAGTGGATCCACCCCTGCCAGGCGGGCATTCTCCCGGGCGGCCCGGATCATGGCGCCGTCGATATCGCTGGCCCAGATTTGGGAATCCTTGGGCAGACAGACCAGATCCCTGGCTTCCTCCCGGGCATCCTTCCAGCATTGGGGGGGAATCAGATTCTCCCATTCCTGAGCCTGGAAGCTTCGCCTCATGCCGGGGGCTATGGAGGCGGCCATCATAGCTGCTTCAATGGCGAAGGTGCCGCTGCCGCAGAAGGGATCCGCCAGGATGCGATCCTTCTTCCAGGGGGTCAGCATCAGGAGAGCCGCAGCCAGGGTCTCGGTGATGGGAGCCTTGGCGGTCAGCTTCCGGTATCCCCGCTTGTGGAGGGAGAGACCGGTGGTATCCAGGCCGATGGTGACCTGATCCTTCAACAGGGAAACCCGCAGGGGGTAGCTGCTGCCATCCTCCGGAAACCAGTCCCTGTGGTAGGAGGTCTTCAGCTTTTCTACGATAGCCTTCTTCATGATAGACTGGATGTCGGAGGGGCTGAAGAGCTTGCTTTTGATGGAATTGGCCTTGGTGACCCAGAAGCGCCCATTCTCAGGAAGATAGCGATCCCAGGGGAGACTGCGGGTCTTCTCGAAGAGCTCCTCGAAGGTCCTGGCCTTGAATTGCCCCACCTTCAGCAGAATTCGCTCCGGGGTTCGCAGGAAAATATTGGCATAGGCAATGGCCTGGGCATCCCCCAGGAAGGTAACCTTGCCGTCCTCCACCGAGCGGATGTCATAGCCCAGATCCAGAATCTCCCGCTTCAGTACCGACTCCAGTCCGAAATGGCAGGGAGCAATCAATTCGTATAATTCCATGGTTCCTTCTTCCCTTCTCGGACTTGGGCCTTTTGCTCTCCAAACCCTTATTCGTTTTCAAACAGGGGGGTGCTGAAATAGCGCTCTGCCGTATCCGGCAGGATGGTGACCACCGTCTTCCCCGGCCCCAGCTTCCGAGCCAGACGGATGGCGGCTGCCACGTTGGTTCCGCTGGAGATGCCGCACATCAGACCCTCCTTGCCAGCCAGATCCTTGGCGGTCTGGATGGCTTCCTCATCGGTGATAATGCAGATGTCGCTGTAGATCTTCTGGTTGAGATTCTCCGGGATCAGGCCGTCCCCGATGCCCATCTGCAGGTGGGTGCCGATATTGCCTCCGGCCAGAATGGCTGCATTCTCCGGCTCCACCGCCCAGATCTCGATAGAGGGATTCTGAGCCTTGAGAACCTCGCCGATGCCGGAGATGGTACCCCCCGTGCCCACTCCGGAGCAAAAGCCATCGATGGGACCCTCCACCTGCTCCAGGATCTCCACAGCCGTATGGTAGCGGTGGGCCGCATTGTTGGCCGGATTGGAAAATTGCTGGGGAACGTAGATCCTGGGATTCTCCCGGGCCATGCGAAGGGCTGTCTGCAGGCATTCGTCAATGCAGGCGCCGATATCCCCGGCATCGTGAATGAGGATGACCTCCGCCCCATAATGGCGTACCAGCTTCCGCCGCTCCTCGCTGACGGAATCCGGCATGATGATAATGGTATGATAGCCCCGGACGGCCCCAATCAGAGCCAGGCCGATTCCCTGGTTGCCGCTGGTGGGCTCTACGATGATGGTATCCTTGTGGATGATTCCGGACTGCTCCGCCTCCAGGATCATGTTGTAGGCGGTCCGGGTCTTAATGGATCCTCCTACATTCAAACCCTCGTATTTGACCAAAATCCGGGCTCCTTTGGGATCCCCCATATGGTTAAGCTGAATCATGGGGGTATGTCCCATGGCATCCAGGACATTCTGATAAATCATGTTTCTATCCTCTTTTCTGCTCCCCTTATTCTGTCCCTCTCCTGATTCTAAGAGAAATGCTCCGGCAGGGGAGCTGCCGAAGCATTTCGAGGGGAGTATAAATTAATAAGGGGTTATTAATTTGTAAAAAAAATTTTTTGAAGGGTAAATTCTTTTTACAGAAACGATTATAATACATGTAGGAAAAAAAAGCAAGGTAAAAAACGGGATTGACTCCCAAATTTAAAGGTGCTATGATTCAGTCATTCAAGAAAAAAAGGTCAGAAAATAATCTCCGGGAAGTGATATGATGAAAAAGATGGAAACAAATGACTGGATCATTCTGAATAACATTATTTTCAAGATCCATACGACGGAATGCTTCAATGATATGCGCTATGAGCTTCTGGACCAATTGAAGATGGTTTTGGATTTTGACAGTGCGGATTTTTACATGGCATCCAGGGAAGAGGGCAAGCTTTTGTGCAATCCGGTCACCTACAACTGTGACGAGGATCTTTCGGATATGTATGAAGACCTGGATTACAGCCGGGGGATTGTGGCCAGCGGCAAAACCTTGATCTACCGGGAGACGGATATCATCTCGGATGAGGCCAGGGTTCAGACGGATTATTACAAGAAGGTATATATGCCCAATAAGTGGCATTATGCCCTTCAGATGGTTCTTGCCCGCCATAAGAAGTTCCTGGGAGCCATTACCTTCTACCGGACCATAGGCAAGGAGGATTTCCAGTATGATGATATCTTTGTCCTGGATATGCTCAAGGATCACCTGGCCTACCGGCTGGAGAAGTTTTACCAGTCCGGAGAGAGCGGCATGGGCAAGCTGACCGTGACGGAGGCCGTTGCCAAATACGACCTGACCAGGCGGGAGCATACCATATTGCGGCAGTTAATGTCCGGCATGGATCATGGGGAGATCTGTCAGGAGCTGGTCATTACCCCCAATACCCTAAAAAAGCATATCCTGAATATTTACCGGAAATTGGGCATCAAAAACAGGATTCAGCTGTTCAAAATGATCAAAGAGTTTGAATAAATACCACTTTTGGAGTAGAAAAATGGTAAAATGTAGTAATTGAATTAAAAAAACCAATGAGATATATTCATGAAAACGAAAGAAAACTGGAAACAGAAGACCAAGACAAAGCGAAGAGGCTGATCCGAAGAGGATGAGCCTTTTTTTGTTGGAGAGGGGCCGGCAGACCAGCCAGCCTGCCAGGACAAAGGAGGTAAGGAGATTATGAAGGAATTGGTAATATTGATCAGACCGGAGAAGCTTGAAGATGTGAAGAAAATTCTGGACGAGATCCATTGCGGCGGCATGACCCTGTCCACGGTCATGGGATGCGGGACCCAGAAGGGAATCTCCTCCGATGAGGAGGATACGGTCAATGAGATCCGGGGCTTTAAGACCACCATCAATCTCCTGCCCAAGATCAGGGTTGAGGTGGTAATCGAGGATAAGTTTGTGGAGCCTGTCATCGAAAAGGTTCGGGAAACCTGTGTGACAGATCACGTGGGAGACGGCAAGATCTTTATCAGAAATGTGGAAGATGCCATAAGGATAAGAACCGGTGAAAGAGGAAATAAGGCTCTCTAAAGGATAAAGAGGTGATCCCATGGGAAAGATAGTCGAGTTAGATGGAGTGAATAAAAAATACGGGAGGAATCACGTGGTAAAGGACATGAACCTTTCCATTGAGGAGGGAGAGTTCCTTACCCTGCTGGGTTCCTCCGGATGCGGAAAAACCACCACCCTCCGCATGATTGCCGGTTTTGAGGAGCCTACCAGCGGAACCATTACCGTGGAGGGGGAAAGAGTGGAGGACAAGGAGCCCTTTGAGAGGAATGTCAATACGGTATTCCAGTCCTATGCCTTATTTCCCCATAAGACCGTATATGACAATATCGCCTACGGCCTCAAGATGAAGAAGGTTCCCAAGAATGAGATCAAGGAACGGGTAGGAGAAATGATGGAGATGGTTCAGCTGGGGGGCTTTGAGAAGAGATATCCCTCTCAGCTGTCCGGGGGCCAAAAGCAAAGGGTTGCCATTGCCAGAGCCCTGATCAACCGGCCCAGGGTTCTGCTCCTGGACGAGCCCTTGGGAGCTTTGGATCTGAAGCTGAGGAAGCAGATGCAGCTGGAATTGAAGAAGCTGCAGAAAAAGCTGCACATCACCTTCATCTATGTCACCCATGACCAGGAGGAGGCGCTTACCATGAGTGACCGAATCGCTGTCATGCATGACGGGGTCATCGACCAGCTGGCGACGCCTGCCGAGATCTATGAGCATCCTGCTACCAAGTTTGTGGCCACCTTTATCGGGGAAACCAATATCTATGATGGCTGTATTACCAGAATAGAGAACGGGGTAGCCACCATGACCCTGGAAAATGGGGCGGTATCGGTGAAGTGCCCGGAGGATTTCTCCCTGCTGGAATATGCTACCATTTCTGTAAGACCGGAGAAAATGAAGTTTGGACCCAATCCGGTGGAGGGCTTTGAGCTGGAGGCTCAGGTCAAGGATTATGTCTACGTAGGCTCTGTTCTCAAATGCATCGTCTCCCTTCCCAACGGCAATGAGCTGAAGATAGAAAGGCTGGCGGGACAGGAACTGCCCCGGATAGGCAGCAAATGCTATCCCTACTGGGAGGCGGAGGACGCGGTATTGATTCATAATGAAAGCCATTATATCTTTGAAGCCCTGAACAGCATCAAATTGGCCTAAGAAAGAGAAGGCCGGGGCTTTCGGAACAGACCTGGCTTAGGAGGCGCTTTATGAAGCCTAGAAAAACAAAGCACGAATTTCGAGCAAATACTCTGCCGGCTCTCATTACCGTGGGTCCGGTGACCCTGATCCTGGTGCTTTTGATTGCCATACCCCTGATCTATGTGGCGGTTATGAGCTTTTGCTCCATCGATGAATTTTATAATGTAACCTTCAAGTTTACCCTGCAAAATTACGTAAGGCTTGCCAATGGGGATTACCTGACCATCTACGGACGGTCTATCGCCATCGCCCTTCTTACCACGGTCCTGTGCATCCTGATCGGCTATCCCTTTTCCTATCTGATTGCCAGAACCAAAAGCAAGAAGAAGAGGATTCTCTATATGCTGGTGATCATTCCCTTTTGGACCAACTCCCTCATCCGGATCTACGGATGGAGGACCTTTCTGGGAACCAGCGGCTGGCTGAATGGCCTGCTGACCCATATAGGCATCCTAAAGGAGCCCATGGACTTCCTCTATACCCAGGGAACTACCGTGCTGGGTATGGTCTACTGTCTGATCCCCTTTATGATCCTGCCCCTGTATACCGCCATTGAGAAGCTGGATGATTCCCTCCTGGAGGCTTCGGCCGACCTGGGAGCCAAGCGGGTCAGTACCTTCTTCGAGGTGATCTTGCCCCTGACCTCCAGCGGAATTTTTTCCGGCAGCCTTATGGTCTTTATTCCCTGCCTGGGATATTTCTTCGTATCGGATATCCTGGGAGGGGGCAATTCGGATGTCATCGGTAATCTGATTGAAAGGCAGTTCCAAAGCGGCAATAACTGGCCTTTGGGGGCAGCCCTTTCCATCATATTGATCCTGATTACCCTGATCCTTGTCAAGCTCTATCAGAAGCTTGGGGGAGATATGGATGCCCTGGGCGTGTAGGAGGTGAGGATGATGAGAAAAAGAAAAGCCGCCAGGCATAAAGGCCTGAGCGTAACCTTCTGTACCTTGGTTTACCTCTTTTTGTTCCTGCCCATCTCGGTCATTGTGGTCAATTCCTTCAATGCCACCACCACCAAGCCCTACATGAGCTGGAAGGGCTTTACCCTGGACTGGTATGCCAAGCTGTGGGAGAATACCTCCCTTCTGGAGGCCTTCGGCAATACCATGATCATAGCGGTAGTCAGCACCTTGCTGGCTACCATCATAGGAACCCTGGGAGCCATTGGAATGTACCGGTACAAGTTTAAGGGAAAGGCTCTGATCGACGGTCTCCTCTATATCCCCGTGGTGATTCCGGAGATCGTCCTTGGCATCTCCCTCCTTACCATATTTGCCAAGGTCAATATCCCAAGAGGCATGCTGACTTTGATCCTTGCCCATGTGACCTTCTGCATTCCCTTTGTCATCTTTAATGTAAGGGCCAGGCTGACGGGATATGACAGCTCCATTGAGGAGGCCAGCATGGATCTGGGGGCCTCCCGAGTGGTTACCTTCTTCCAGATCACCCTGCCGGTTCTGGCACCGGGCATTCTGGGCGGGGCACTCCTGGCCTTTACCCTATCCATCGATGATGTGATCATCAGCTATTTCGTCTATGGACAGACCAAGACCTATCCTTTGAAGGTCATGGAGAGCGTCAAGAGTGGGGTTGCGCCGGATGTCAATGCCCTGTCCACCCTGATCCTGGTGGGAACTATAGTATTTGTCGTCTTAACCCAGAGCAATCTTTTCCATAGAAAAGGAAACAAAGAGTAGTCATTCTATCAGAGGAGGAAATTGTTATGAAAAGAAAATCCATCAGCCTTGTGCTTACAGCTATGCTTGCCACTTCCCTGCTGGCCGGGTGCGGAAGCTCCGGTTCGACAGCGAAAAACGGAGAATTGAACGTCTTTGTCTGGACGGAGTATGTGTCAGATGCCGCCATCGAGGCCTTTGAAAAGGAAAGCGGCATCAAGGTCAATGTGTCCACCTATTCCTCCAATGAGGACATGCTGTCCAAGCTGAAATCCGAGTCGGAGGGGGCCTATGATATCATCCAGCCCTCGGATTATGCGGTGGAATATCTGATCGCCCAGGATAAGCTGGAGGCCCTGGATAAGGATCAGCTGCCCAATCTGTCCAATATCGATGAGGCCTATCTGGATGAAAGCTATGATCCGGGCAATGAATATAGCGTGCCCTATGAAGGCGGCGTGGCCTGCATTGCGGTCAATACCGCCAAGGTGGATCAGGAGATCACTTCTTATGCGGATCTGTTTGACTCCTCCCTGGCCAATCAGCTGGTGGTGCTGGATGATTACCGGGCAGTCATCGGCATGACGGAGCGGTCCATGGGACTGTCCATGAATGAGACGGATCCCGATACCCTGTCCCAGGTGGAGGAAAAGCTGCTGACCCTGAAGGAGAATGTCAAGCTGTACGATTCCGACTCCCCCAAATCCGCCCTGATCTCGGGAGACTGTACCGTGGGTATGATCTGGTCTGCGGAGGCCGCCCTGGCTATGGATGAAAATCCGGATATCCAGGTGGTATTCCCCTCAGAGGGGGCCTATGTCTTCCTGGACAACTGGTGTATCCCCAAGGGAGCCAAGAATTATGACAATGCCATGGCCTTTATCAACTATATGCTGTCTGCTGAGGCGGCTCAGATGAATATTGAGGACTTCCCCTATCTGTGCCCCAATACAGCAGCGGTGGAGGCCATGGGGGAGGACTATGTCAACAATGAGGCCAAAAACGTGCCCTCCAGTGTTATATCCGGCGGTGAATTTGTCAAATATCTGGATACGGATACCCTGGCAGTCTATGACGAAATGTGGACCAAGCTGAAGAAGTAAGGGCGATGGAGGCCGCCGCCCCAGGGAAGGAAAGGCAGAGAAATGGTTGATCCGAGAATTGATTTTTTGTATTTGAATGAAAGGGATATGATCCAGGCCGGGGTGCTGGATGGAGCCCGGTGTATCGAGACCATGCGGGATACCTTTTCCCTCTTTGGGAAAAAGGACTTCCTGCTGGGAGGACCCAAGGCAGATGAGCATGGTCTGCAGATGAATTTCCCCCAAACCTCCGACATAGAGGGTTTTCCCCTGGATGATGGGCCGGACCGGAGATTCATGGCCATGCCGGCCTATCTGGGGGGCAGATTCCATATCGCAGGCCAGAAGTTCTATGGCTCCAACTCTCACAATACAGCCCTGGGACTTCCCCGATCCATTCTGCTGGTAACCCTGTCAGATGTGGATACCGGAGCCCCCAAGGCTATTCTGTCGGCCAATCTTCTGTCTGCCATGCGGACCGGAGCTGTGCCTGCCATGGCCGCCACCTACCTGGCTAATCCAGATTCCCAGGTACTCTCCCTCCTGGGCCCGGGGGTCATCAACAAATGTGCCCTCATGTGCTATATGGAGGTCCTGCCCCATATCCGGAAAATCAAGATCCGGGGAAGCTCCTCCCACTCCAAAACGGCTCTGGCTATGGAGAAATATATCCGGGAGAACTATCCCCAGGTGGAGGAGATTGTGATCTGCGACAGCCTAAAGGAAGCCTGCCAGGAGGCCGATGTGGTCTCGGAGGCCATGTCTGTCACCAAGGAAAATATGGAGGAATTCCATCTGGAATGGTTCAAGAAGGGAGCCACCGTCTTCAGCCTGGGTTCCTTCCTCTACCGCCAATATGAAGATTTCAAGAAAACCACCATGGTGGTGGACAATTATGGAATGTATCGGAAATACCTGAGCAACTTTATCGCCAGGGGACCGGTGGATGCCTTTGGCAATAAGAGGGAATGGGTCATTATGGGAATCCATTTCGTACATTTGGTGGAGACCGGCCAGGTGACAAGAGACCAGGTCATCAACCTCAGTGATATCGTCAATGGCAAGACCCCGGGCAGAAGGGATCCGGAGGAGATCGTCATGTGCTCCGTGGGAGGCCTGCCCCTGGAGGATCTGTCCTGGGGATACGATTGCTATCAAAGGGCAGTAGAAAAAGGCCTGGGAACCCAACTCAATCTCTGGGAAACTCCCTACATGAAGTAGTGCTTTTGCTACCATTATACTCCAAAAGTAGTATAAAATTGGCATAAGCTGGTAATTGAAGAGGCAGGGAACATGAGGTAAAGTAGAAGAAAGCAATGGAGCTGGTGGAATCAATCAGCTCCATTGCTTTTATTCGTGGTGGTGGCGGCGCCAGCCGCCCCGGGGTTTGCCAGAGACAGACAAGGAGGAAGCGAAGAATGTCATATCCGGAGATTGATTTTTTGTTTTTATCGGAGGAGGACATGATCCGGGCAGGCGTCCAGGACATGCCGGCTTGTATAGATGCCATGGAAGAGGTGGTCAAGTGCCTGAATCAGGGAGATTATGTGATGGGAGGGGAAAATCACAATTCCCATGGCAGCCAGGTATCCTTTCCTAAGGAATCCCCCTTTCCCAATATGCCTCTGGATGAGGGGGATGACCGACGCTTTATGGCTATGCCGGCCTATATCGGAGGCCCCTTTGATCTGGCAGGCATGAAATGGTATGGAAGCAACAGTAAGAATAAGGAAAAGGGACTTCCCCGGTCGATTCTGACCCTTATGCTCAATGATAAGGACACCGGGGCTCCCCTGGCTTTGATGTCAGCCAATATTCTCAGCGCCATGCGAACTGGAGCCATTCCGGGGGTGGGAGTCAGATATTTGGCCCCCAAGGATCCGAAGGTTTGCGGCATCTGCGGACCCGGGGTCATGGGAAAGACCTCCCTGGCGGCTATTTTGTCCGAATGTCCCGGCATTCAGGAAATCAAGGTAAAGGGAAGAGGAGAGAAATCCCTCAAGGCCTTTATTGCGTATGCCAGAGAAAAGTATCCAAAGATTCCAGTCATCCGGCCGGTGGATACCGTGGAAGAGCTGGTCAGAGATACGGACCTGATCTCCTTTGCCAATTCGGGCAACACGGATCCCTCCACCTATCCCCTGGTGCAGGGGGAATGGATCAAGCCGGGAGCCCTGATTATAGGCGTGAGCTGCTTTGAACTGGATGCGGCCTTTATGGCGGATACGAAGAAATGTAAGCTGGTGGTGGATAATTCCAGCTTATATGAGGCCTGGGCCGAGGAATTCCCCTATCCCTCCTTCGGCGCCAATAACATTATCGGTTCCAAATTTACCGATATGATCCATGAGGGCCGGATCCAAAAAAAGGATATGTACGATCTGGGAGATATTATATTGGGCAAGCGCCAGGGCCGGGAGCGTCAGGATCAGATCCTGATCTTCTCGGTAGGGGGCATGCCGGTGGAGGATGTGGCCTGGGGCAAGCATTGCTACGAAAGAGCCAAGGAGCTGGGTCTGGGTCAAAGCTTGAGATTATGGGAAAAGCCGCAGCTGCGCTGAAGATCCGGGCAGGGGGCGAACTTTCACGGGTGGCAGAACCGCCTTTTGGCGGCAAAGGCGTTGACAAGGAGGGTGACACTTATGTCAGACAGGATAAAGGAGCATCCCATACTGGGAGTATTGGAAAAAGGTAAGCTGGTCAAATTTACATTTGACGGGAAAGAGATGGAAGGTTATGCCGGGGAGCCCATAGCGGCAGCTTTGAAGGCCGCAGGAGTCATGATCCACAGATATACCAAGAAGGAGCATAAGCCCAGGGGGATCTTCTGTGCCATCGGCAGATGTACGGACTGTGTCATGGTGGTAGACGGGGTTCCCAACGTCAGGACCTGTATCACCCCTCTGGAGGAGGGAATGGAGATCCGGACCCAATATGGGGTATCCGATAAGCCCTTTGAGGAACAATGACCCGAAGAGAGGAAAGGGAAGGCGACAGACATGAGGAGATATGATCTTATTATAGTAGGTGCGGGACCCGCCGGACTGTCGGCAGGCATAGAGGCAGCCAAACGAGGAGCCAAGGTTCTGGTTTTTGATGAAAATGAAAAGCCCGGGGGCCAGCTCTTTAAGCAGATCCACAAGTTTTTCGGCTCCAAGGAGCACAGGGCCAAGGTAAGGGGCTTCGTCATCGGCAGACAGCTGCTGGAGGAGGCGGCCAAGGCCGGTGTGGAGGTAGTCTTAAATGCCACCGTGATCGGTCTTTACCAGGACAAGGAAGTGCTGGTAAAGATCGGGGAGGAGATTCAGCATTTCAAGGGAAATGCCGTATTGATCGCCACAGGGGCCGCCGAAAATATGGTTACTTTCCCAGGCTGGACCCTGCCCGGGGTCATAGGAGCGGGGGCTGCCCAGACCTTGATGAATCTCCATGGAGTCCTTCCGGGGCAGAGAGTCCTGATGCTGGGAACCGGCAATGTAGGTCTGGTGGTTTCCTTCCAGCTGGAGCAATGTGGTTGTCAGGTGGCAGCCCTGGTGGATGCCGCCCCCCGGGTGGGAGGCTATGGGGTACATGCTGCCAAGGTAGCCCGCACCGGGGTTCCCTTCTATCTCTCCCATACCATCGTCAAGGCGGAGGGGGAGACCCATGTGACCGGGGTTACCATTGCCCAGGTGGATGACAAGTTCCGCTTTATTCCGGGAACGGAAAAGCATTTTGATGTGGATACCATCTGCATGGCGGTGGGTCTGTCTCCCATGTCCCAGCTGCCTAAGATGGCCGGATGCGATATGGTGGACGATCCCAGGAGAGGAGGCCAGGTTCCCATCTGTGATGCCTATGGAAGAACCTCCCTGCCGGGGATCCTGGTGGCCGGGGATGTATCCGGCATAGAGGAGGCCTCCTCCGCCATGATCGAGGGCAGAATGGCCGGGATTGTTGCAGCAGAATATCTGGGATATATCCACCAGGAAGAGCTGGATCAGGAGCTGGAGGCTTTGGATCAGGCTTTGGAGGGATTGCGCCAGGGCATGTTCGCCCCCAAGAATAGGGGCAAGGCCCTGGAGAAGACAGAGGAGGGAATTCCTATTTCCCAGAACCTGCTCCTGCATGGTTTCGTGGCAGAGGATGAGATAGACCGATATCCGGGGGTTACCCACCGGGTGGGAGTTCATCCGGTGATCGAATGTACCCAGAATATCCCCTGCAACCCCTGTCAGGATGCCTGTAAGTCCGGCTGTATCTCCATCGGATCCAACATTACCTCCCTGCCCATCGCCGTGGAGGGGTCCAAGTGTGTCAATTGCGGCATGTGTGTGGCCAGCTGCTCCGGCCAGGCTATTTTCCTGGTGGATGAGGATTGCGGAGACGGCACGGCCAGGGTCACCCTTCCCTACGAATTTCTCCCCCTGCCCAAGGAGGGAACCAAGGGGAAGGGACTGGGAAGAGACGGCAAGGTGGTTTGCGAGGCAGAGGTGGTAGGGGTCAAGACCAGCAAGGCCTTTGATAAAACCAACCTCTTAACCATCAAGGTTCCCAAGGAATATGCGTCCAAGGCAAGATTTTTTCAGGCAGTATAGGAGGAGCTTATGAATGCGGTAAATGATAGATCAAGAGACATAGGACCCTTTGTCGCCGGCCCGGATGACGATATGCTGATCTGCCGGTGCGAGGAGATCACCAAGGGGGAGATCCGAAAAGCGGTTCATGAAGGCATGTGGACCATGACGGAGATCCGCAGATATTTAAGAACCGGCATGGGCCTGTGCCAGGGTCAGACCTGCGGAAAGCTGGTCAAGGGGATTGTGGCCAGGGAGCTGGGAATCTCTCCGGCAGACCTGGAGCCGGCCACCAGCCGGGCTCCCATGCGGCCCATTGAGATGAGAATTTTCGCCAGGGAAGAGGCAGAGGATCAGGAGGGCAGATAGGATGAAGACCAAAGCAGAAGTCATTATCATAGGTGCCGGTATTATCGGCTGCTCTACAGCTTATTATCTGGCTAAAATGGGAGCGGATGTGATCGTATTGGAGGGCTCGGACCATATCGGAAATGGAGGTTCCTCCCGAAACGGCGGCGGGGTCAGACAATCGGGCAGGGACGTGCGGGAACTGCCCCTGGTCATGTACGGAATCCGGAATATCTGGCCCCATTTATCGGAAGAATTAGAGGTGGATTGTGAGTACCACCAGGATGGCAATCTCAGATTGGGGAAAAATGAAAAACACAGGGAAATCCTTACCAGGCTGGCGGACAGTGCCAGGAGTGTGGGCCTGGATGTGAGGATGATCGACGGAGACCAGGTCAGAGCCATCAATCCCTACCTGTCCGAGGAGGTCACCTGTGCCAGCTGGTGTCCCACCGACGGGCATGCCAATCCCCTGACCACTACCCTGGGTTACTATAAGATGGCCAGGCGGCTGGGGGTTACCTTTATCACCGGGGAGCCGGTGCAGGAACTTCGGGTACACGCAGGAAGGATTCGCCAGGTCATCACCCCCCATAATACCTATGAAGGGGACAATGTCCTGGTGGCGGCGGGTCTCTTTTCCAGGGAAATCCTCACCAGTGTGGGGATCGATATTCCCATGACCAATTCCCTGCTGGAGTGCCTGGTGACGGAAGCTCAGCCTCCTATGTTTGATCAGATGCTGGGAACGGCAGAGGCAGACTTCTATGGCCATCAGACTAAGCATGGCTCCTTCGTATTCGGGGGATCCTCCGGCCTGGAGAGGTACAATAAGGACAATGGAACCCCCGTGAATTCCTCCAAGACCGCCCCCTGTATCTGCCGGGGAATTATCAAATATTTCCCCCAATTGGCTCATGCCAAGATTGTACGAACCTGGGCAGGGTGGATGGATGCCTCCTTTGACGGCGTTCCCGCCTTGGGCAAGGTGGATGAGATCCCCGGCCTGTATGTGGCCTGCGCCTTCCACGGACACGGCTTCGGCATCGGTCCGGCGGTGGGGGACCAGCTGGCCAAGCTGATGCTAAGCGGCAAGACGGATGTGGATCTGAGTCCCCTTCGTTATGACCGTTACAAGGCAAAGATCTGACTTTCATAGATAGTGGAGGGGGCCTTAGCCTCCGTGGAGGTTGCTCTATTTTGCAGAACTGCAAGGGAGGAGTTTTTGATGAATAAGTTTAGATTTCACATACCTACGGATATCCGATTCGGCAAGGATCAGATCCAGTGCCTGCCCGAGGAGCTGGCAAAATATGGCAAAAAGGTTTTGCTGGTCTATGGGGGAGGCAGTATCAAAAGATCCGGCCTCTACGAGAAGATCCGAGGCCTTTTGTCAGATTTTGAGATCGAGGAGCTTCCGGGGATAGAGCCCAATCCCAAGCTGAAATCCGTGGAAAAGGGGGCTGCCATCTGCAGGGAAAAGGGAATCCAGGTGATCCTGGCTGTGGGAGGCGGGAGCACCATCGATGCCTCCAAGCATATAGCGGCAGCCGCCTGTTACGAAGGAAAGGCCTGGGATCTGGTTCTGGACAGAAGCCTGGTGAAGAAGGCGCTTCCCCTGGCCGTGGTTCTCACCATCTGCGCCACCGGCTCGGAGATGAATTCCGGCGCTGTAATCAGCAATGAGGAGACTCACGAAAAGATTGAATTGAATACCCCCCTGCTCTATCCCAGGCTTTCCATCTGTGATCCCACCTATCTCTATACCCTGCCGGCCAGGCAGACGGCTGCCGGATCCGTGGATATTCTCTCTCACGTGATGGAGCAATATTTTCAGCCCAATGATGAGGCCTATATCACAGATGTGCTCAGTGAGGCTGTCATGAAAACGGTCATCCAATATGGCCCCAGAGCCCTGGAGGAGCCCCGGAATTATGAGGTCAGATCCAACCTGATGTGGGCATCTACCCTGGCCTTGAATCACCTCCTTACCGTGGGCAAGGGGGGCGCCTGGAGCGTACATCCCATTGAGCATGTGGTCAGCGGCTATTATGACATTACCCATGGAGTAGGCCTGGCCATCTTAACCCCGGCCTGGATGGAACATGTCCTGTCAGACCAGACTGTCCCCCGTTTTGCCCGCTTCGCCAGGATGGTATTCGACGTCCAGGAGCCGGAGGATGAGAAGGCCGCCAGGCTGGGCATCGAAAAGGTCAGAGCATGGAACCGGTCTCTGGGCATGCCGGAAAGCCTGCAGGAGGTGGGAGTGGGGGAGGAAAAGTTCGATGAAATGGCCTCCGAAGCCGTAAGAACCAGCGGAATCTCCCAAAGGGCTTATGTGAAGCTGGACAAGGAGGATGTGAAGGCAATCCTTCTGTCCTGCAGATAAGACTAACCTCCTGCGGGTCCTGGATCTCAGATACAAAATGCGGCATAGAGAGGAACATTTTTTTTGTTGTTCTCAAAACCGAAGTTTTTGGCAGAGAGCTTGATCGCATAAGCGGGCTTATAGGTGTCCATATAGACCCTTAAGCTCTTGGCTCTGGTGTTGTCGGCAGACTTGACCTCAATGGGGATGAGCTGACTGTTACGCTGAATGATAAAATCAATTTCAGCTCCACGTTCGGACTCCCAATAATAAGTGCGGTAGCCATTAATGGTGAGCTGCACATTGACATAGTTCTCTGCCATACCGCCCTTGAAGTCGTTAATTTCCTCGACCATATAGAGAATGTCATTGGCGGATAAATCCTTCTTAGCGCAAAGCAGTCCTAAATCGGACACATAAATCTTGAACGCATCAATATCACGATAGTTTTCAAGCGGTTTTTTGATTTGCTCCACCTTGAAGACCTGGGACACGATACCAGACAGGCAAAGCCATTCGATCGCATTTTCAAATTCGGAAGCCCGACCGCCTTTCTTAATCAGCTTATATTGGAAACGGGTATTCTTCCTGGAAAGCTGAACGGTGATGTTATCATAGACAAGTCTGGTCTTCTTGATTTCATTCAAGTTGTTATACTTGCTCATATCATTGAGATAGCTTGCAAGTATCGTATCCTGCGTATGGCGGACCAGGATATAATCCTTTGTTTCGGCAAACTGCATCACGCACTCCGGCATACCGCCGACCACAAGAT
>CAVLCU010000014.1:0-28291 GCA_963661545.1 Lachnospiraceae bacterium
GGTAGAGGTAGTCGAGAAGATCGTAGAGAAGATTGTAGAAAAACCGGTGGAAATCCAGGTGAAATTGTCGGAGATTGTTCCAAATAGTCAGCAGCCCAGAAAAGAATTTGATGAGGATGCCCTGTTGGAATTGTCGGAATCCATCAAACAATTTGGAATTTTGCAGCCTCTTTTGGTGCAAAAGAAGGGAAAATATTATGAGATCATAGCCGGTGAGCGTCGGTGGAGAGCTGCCAAGCTGGCGGGCTTGAAGATGGCCCCTGTGGTGATCAAGGAATTTTCCCCCCAGGAGACCGTAGAGATATCCCTCATTGAGAATATTCAAAGGGAGAATCTGAATGCCATCGAGGAAGCCTATGCCTACAAGCGGCTCATTGAGGAATTTCATTTGAAACAGGATGAGGTTGCGGAAAGAGTGTCTAAGAGCAGGGCGGCGGTGACCAATTCCATGCGGCTTCTGAAGCTGGAGAAAAGGGTGCAGAAAATGCTGGTGGATGAAATGATCTCCAGCGGCCATGCCCGGGCTATCCTGGGGGTGGAGGATCCGGAGACCCAATATATCCTGGCTCAGAGGATATTTGACGAAAAACTCTCTGTGCGGGAGACAGAAAAACTGGTAAAGCAGCTCATGAAACCCAAAAAACCGGTGGAGAAGGTGGTGGATGAGCAGACAGAAGCCATCTACCAGAAGCTGGAAGAAAAATTGAAAGGAATCGTGGGCAGCAAGGTATCTATCTTGAAAAATAAGGGAAATAAGGGTAAGATAGAGATCGAGTACTATTCCCAGGAGGAATTGGAACGTATCATAGACTTATTTGAGACAATAAGATAAGGGGAGACATGCAAAATGAGCGCGCTATTTGAAAAAATGGGCGTGGATATGGGGTTAATCGTCTTGCTGCTGGTGGTTTTAGTACTTGTGCTGACGGTAATAACTGTCAGCATGTCGATACGCCTCAGCAGACTGACCAGAAAATATCGCATATTCATGAAGGGAAAGGATGGCCAGTCTCTGGAAAAGGCCTTTGGGCAAACCTTCCGGGAAATTGACAGGCTGGGAGATTTGGGAGAACGCCACCATCACCACATAGAGAGGCTGACCAAGCAATACAAAGGTACCCTGAATAAATATGGAATTGTAAAATACGATGCCTTTGATGACGTAGGCGGCAAGCTGAGCTTTGCTCTGGCTATGTTGGACAGCAACAATTCCGGCTTTATCCTGGATGCCATCCACAGCAGAGACAATTGCTTTCTCTATCTCAAGGAGATTGTAAATGGGGAGTCCTATATTATCCTGAGTGATGAGGAAATCAGGGCTCTGAAGGAAGCAGTGAATGATTATGAGGAGTAAACGTCCATGACGGCTGACGCCGCCATTACCACAAATGAAAGCCGACTGCTCCACACAGGCGGAGGAACAGGAAGAGGAGGAAATATAGATGCTGGACATTAAATTTTTAAGAGAGAACCCGGATCTGGTCAAACAGAATATTAAGAATAAATTTCAGGATGAGAAGCTGCCCATGGTGGATGAGGTTATCAGCCTGGATAAGGAGAACAGGGAGATCAAGCAGGAAGTGGAGGCCCTAAGAGCCCAGAGAAATAAGGCTTCCAAAGAAATCGGCAAGCTGATGGGTCAGGGAAAGAAGGAGGAGGCAGAAGAACTGAAGAAAAATATCGCCGCCTCCGGTGCCCGCATTGAGGAGCTGACGGCCAGGGAAAGGGAAGTGGAGGAGGAATTGAAGAAACGGATGATGTTCATTCCTCAGATCATTGATCCTTCCGTACCTATCGGAAAAGATGACAGCGAAAATGTGGAGATTCAGAAATATGGGGAACCCAGGGTCCCTGATTTCGAGATTCCCTATCATACAGACATTATGGAAAGCTTCCATGGCATCGATCTGGACAGCGCCCGCCGGGTTGCAGGCAACGGATTTTATTATCTCATGGGAGATATTGCAAGACTTCACTCTGCTGTCATTGCCTATGCCAGAGATTTTATGATTGACCGGGGCTTTACCTATTGCGTGCCCCCCTTCATGATCCGCAGCGACGTGGTAACCGGGGTCATGAGCTTCTCGGAAATGGAAGCCATGATGTATAAGATTGAGGGGGAGGATCTCTATCTGATCGGCACCAGTGAGCATTCTATGATCGGAAAGTTCATTGATCAGATTCTTCCGGAAAATCATCTGCCCCTGACCTTGACCTCCTATTCCCCTTGCTTTAGAAAGGAAAAGGGAGCCCATGGTTTGGAGGAAAAAGGGGTATATCGAATCCATC
Organism: Lachnospiraceae bacterium; assembly: GCA_963661545.1. Lineage (GTDB taxonomy): Bacteria > Bacillota > Clostridia > Lachnospirales > Lachnospiraceae > Scatomonas. Next base: position 2,290 of record CAVLCU010000014.1, read on the forward strand.
AATTTGAGAAGCAGGAGATGATCGTCGTCTGCAAGCCGGAGGACAGCATGACCTGGTATGATAAGCTGTGGCAGAATACCGTAGATCTTTTCCGGTCGATGGATATTCCTGTGAGAACCCTGGAATGCTGTTCCGGCGACCTGGCTGACCTCAAGGTCAAATCCTGCGATGTGGAGGCCTGGTCCCCCCGTCAGAAGAAATATTTTGAGGTGGGAAGCTGCTCCAACCTGGGAGACGCCCAGGCCAGACGGCTGAAGATCCGGGTCCAGGGTGAAAACGGCAAATATTTGGCTCATACCCTTAACAATACCGTGGTTGCACCGCCCCGTATGCTCATCGCCTTCCTGGAGAATAATTTGAATGCGGACGGAACCGTCTCCATTCCGGAGAAGCTTCGTCCCTATATGGGAGGAAAGGAAAAGCTGATCCCTGTGAAATGAACAGAAAGAGATTCGGACAGATTGGCTGATCTATGGGGACTGAGAACCGGATCTTATGGACATCTGCAAGGTTTGAAAAGCACTGTGGATAGGGGAAAGGAGGTGTCATCATGCATAAATATCTGAAATCCATCGGTTTCGGAAAAGTGGAGCGAAAGAAGGAATTGGATCTCCTTCTGGAGGATGTGAAAAATCATTACGATAAGAAAAATGTAGTCAAAAAGGAGGACGGCCATTTCTTTGTGGAATTGATCAAGGAATATGGTCACGATTACGGAATCACCCTATGCGGAGATTATGACGAGAGCCATGTCTTTCAGATGGAATATTTCTATCCCTATTTCAAGGGATCAGATATTTCCTCTCAGGAGGAGGTATTGGTGGAAAGACATTCGGACAAAGAATCCTATGGGGGACTCTGCGACGATATGCGGGTAGGATTTTCTTTGATTTTTTACCTGATTCATGCTTCCCATTACCTGTCTATCAGGCAAAGAGGGGTTCTGCGGGAACTTCAGACCTCCCTGACCCTGTCTGGTCTGGCAGATTCCGGCACCATCCTCTTCCCTGTCTCCAAGGACAGAATGCAGGTGGAAGAGGATAGGAAACTGTCCCAGCAGAGAAATTCCCTGATGGCAGCTGCCCGCAACGGGGACGAGGAGGCTATGGAAAGCCTGACCATGGAGGATATTGACATCTATAGCATGATCTCCAGGCGGATTCAATATGAAGATGTCTATACCATCGTGGATTCCCATTTCATGCCCTGCGGCATCGAGTGCGACCAATACAGCATTATGGGGGAGATCACCGGATGTGATACGGCGGTAAACTCCCTCACCGGCGAAAAACTTCACCAGCTCAAGGTGGTATGCAGCGACATCTCCCTGGATATCTGCATCAATGAGAAGGATCTGGTGGGAATCCCTGCGGTGGGAAGAAGATTCAAGGGAGCTATATGGCTGCAGGGGATGATTCATGTATAAACGTCCATGGCGACTAGCGCCGCCACCATCACAAATGAAAGCCGACTGCTGGAAAGAAGTGCCATGAAAAGAAGGGACAGGAAATCCAATAGAAGGGAAGCATCCTATGAAATTAAAAATTCCGGTTGGCATTTCGGATTTTGCCAGGATACGTAGAGAGGGTTTTTATTATGTGGATAAGAGCGGATTGATCGCAGAGCTTCTGAGTGATCAATCCGCTGCCGTGACGCTGCTGACTCGTCCTCGCCGTTTTGGAAAGACCCTGGCTATGAGTATGCTGGCTCATTTTTTTGATATCCGCATGGATAGTGGGGAGGGCAGGGAACTCTTTCGAGGACTGGAGATTGAGGAGAAAAAAGAGATCTGCAAAAAATGGATGAATCAATATCCAACGATTTTCTTTTCCTTCAAGGATATTGATGGTCTGTCTTATGAGGATGCATATGGGCAGTTGTCCGCACAGATTGCAGATTTGTACAGGAATTATACCTACCTTTTGGAAGATAAGGGGATGGATGAGGATGACAGAAAGACTTTTCTTTCCTTAAAGGCCGGAAAGGCGGATTCAGTTCTGGTCAGTCGATCTCTTGCCGTCCTGATGCGTATGTTGACAGCTTATCATGGAAAAACAGTGGTTTTGCTGCTGGATGAATACGATGTTCCTTTGGCTAAGGCCAGTAGCGGCGGATATTACCGGCAGATGCTTCATCTATTGCGTGTTTTCATGAGCACGGCTCTCAAGGATAATACTTCTCTATGCTTTGCGGTGATCACCGGATGCCTGAAAATATCAAAAGAGAGCATTTTTACAGGAACGAACAATTTTGTATCGGACACAATCTCCAGGACCCACTTTCATGAGTATTTTGGATTTACTCAAGAGGAGGTGGATAGAATTCTGGAAGATGCGGATGCAGGCAAACGAAGGGAAAGGGTAAAGGAGTGGTATGATGGCTACCATTTCGGCAATCAGGATGTCTATTGCCCCTGGGATGTGATGAATTACATCTACGACCTGCAGGCAGGTCTGGCGGGAAATCAGCCTGTCAGCTACTGGAAGAATACCAGTGATAATGCAATTATTCGCTCTTTTATTGACCATGCGGGAAGTGCCATCACTAAAAAACTGGAGGTTTTGCTTGGCGGTGGCTCTATTTACCAAAAGGTAGATGAGAACCTGACTTATGAGGATCTCCATTCCTCGGAGGATAATTTCTGGAGTATTCTCTATCTGTCCGGCTACCTGACGAGAGTGCAGGTGTCTGCGCCGGAGGGGACAGTAGCTCTTGCTATTCCCAATGCGGAGATTCGGGAGATTTATCAGACGTCGATCCTGCGGTGGTTTACAGATACTGCCAGAACATGGAACAGGAAGGAACTGTTTGCTGCTGTCTGGGCGGGGAGAAGCGAGGAACTTACGCAGATCATGAGCCGCCTCCTGCGCCGAACCATCAGTTATCATGATTACAAAGAGGATTTCTATCATGCTTTTCTTGCCGGAATCTTCGCCGGAGCCGGATATGTGGTGGAGTCCAACCGAGAGCATGGGGAAGGCCGCAGTGATGTGGTGGTCTGTGATCCGGCACAGGGCCGGGTGGCTGTCTTTGAGGTCAAGTATTCTGCGAAAGCAGAGTTGCTGGAAGAAGACTGTGAAAGGGCAATCCGCCAGATGGATGAGAAAATGTATGCAGAGGAATACGAAGACCAATATCCCCGGGAAGGGATCCTGTGCTATGGAATAGCCTTTTTTAAGAAACGATGTCTGGTAAAAAAGAAGAAGCAGGTGTCGGACACATCTTATAAGAAACAGTAGGGGACTGTCTCAACAACTGTGTAAAGCCCAGGGGTAAGAGGAATGAATGAGATGCAGGAAGACAGGCAAGTCATCATCCGGGATGCCAGGTGGGAGGATGCCCCCCGTATTCTGGAGATTTATGATTATTACGTGCAGGAAACAGCGATTACCTTCGAATATGAGACACCTTCTCTGGAAGAATTCCGAGAAAGGATGAGGAAGACCATGGAATTCTATCCCTATCTTGTGATCGAACGGGAGGGAATCCTCCAGGGATATGCCTATGCGGGAGCATTTGTGGGGAGAGCAGCTTATGACTGGGCATGTGAGACCACGGTGTACCTTGCTTCAGAGACGCGCAGACAGGGTTTGGGCGGGAGGATTTACCAGGCGTTGGAGGGGGCCTTGCGGGAAATGGGTATTTTGAATATGTATGCCTGTATCGGCTATCCGGAGGAAAATGACCCCTATCTGACCACCAACAGCGCAGATTTTCATTGCCACCTGGGCTTTGAGGAAGTGGGAAGATTTCATCATTGCGGTTATAAGTTCGGTCGCTGGTACCATATGATCTGGATGGAGAAGATGATAGGGATCCACAGGGAGAAGCAACTACCGGTGATTCCCTATGGAAGAAGAAAGCGTAAGGGGGAGGTTGGGATTAAAGGTGGATGGCTGTATCTTCTATAACACGGAATCAGTATAACCTTGAACGATAAGGGGTTGATTCACTGAGTGATTGCATTACAGGAGTTGTATTCCGGCATGATCTGTGCATCCGCCCTCCGGGACTTTCTCATAAATTTCTTAGTGAGCAGGATGACTGTACAAACCTGGGGGAAGGGACTATAATGGGTGAGGGAGGATGTTAGGATGGAAGAATGGAAAAGTAGTGCAGAACAGGAGAAAGAGGAAGCCCGGAAGGAGAGCAAGGGGGCTGAGAAGGGGGAAGGCCTGCAGGTGAGTGCCGAGGAGGAGAAGCGTGTCAAAGGGATGGGCTTTTTGCGCAATAAGGGGACGGACCTGTTTTCGGCTCGGGTGGTGACGGTCAATGGGAAGATGACGGCAGCCCAGCAAAGGTGTCTGGCGGATGCGGCAGACCAATTCGGCAATGGGATTGTGACCTTTACCACTCGTCTTTCGGTGGAGATACAGGGGATTCCCTATGGGAGAATCGAGGAATTCCGGCAGTTTATTGCCAGGGAGGGCTTGGCTACGGGAGGGACGGGAGCCAAGGTAAGACCGGTGGTATCCTGTAAGGGAACCACCTGCCATTATGGCCTGTTGGATTCCTTTGCCATCTCTGAGGAGATCCATAGGAGATTTTATCTGGGATATCAGTCGGTTAAGCTGCCCCATAAGTTCAAGATTGCCGTAGGGGGCTGCCCCAACAACTGCGTGAAACCGAATCTGAATGACGTAGGTATTGTCGGCCAGAGGATTCCTCATTTCCAGGAGGATAAGTGCAAGGGCTGTAAGAAGTGTGCCATAGAGGCGGCCTGCCCCAACGGAGCGGCCAAGGTGGTGGACAAGGTGCTGCGGATCGATCCCGGCCTTTGTCAGAATTGCGGACGCTGTATCGGCCATTGCCGGTTCCAGTCCATTGAGGAGGGAACCTACGGATATAAGATCTATATCGGAGGGCGCTGGGGCAAGAAGGTTGCCCATGGGCAAGCCCTGGGCAAGATATTTACCTCCCAGGAGGAGATGATGGATGTGGTGGAGCGGGCGATTTTGCTCTTCAAAGACCAGGGCCAGGCTGGGGAGCGTTTTGCGGACACCATCCAGCGGTTGGGCTTTGACCAGGTGGAGAAGACCTTGCTGCAGGAGGCCTGACCGGGCCTGGTTTCGCAGATGGACAGCCGGGCCGAGCTTCACAGACTGACGGCGATGCCGCTGACCCGGGCTTCGATGGCCAATTCGGTGCGGTTTTTGCAGCCGGTTTTGTCCAGCATATGTTGAATATGCACTTTTACCGTATTTTCGGAGATTCCCAGACTGTCGGCAATCTCTGAGTTGGACAGACCCTTGGTCATGACCCGCAGCACATCCAGTTCCCTTTGGGTGAACTCGGTGCTGTTGGTGAGACCCAGGCGGATAGATGGCGGGTGATCCGGATAGACGGATTGACCCGCCATTGTTTTGTCCATGACATCCAGGATGGTTTCCTGGGACATTTCCTTGTACCAGAAGCTGTCGATGCCGATTTCCCTGGCCCGCTTCAGCCAGGAGGATTCGGCCATGGAGGTGACGGCGATGATCTTGATCCGGGGGTAGGTCTGCTTGATCGCTGCGGCGGCATCCAGGCCGTTGGAGTGGTCGCCCATGAAGATATCCATGAGGATCAGATCCACGGGAATGACCTGGACCAGAGCGGGAGCCAGGGCGGCGGATTCTGCCGCCAAAGCCAGTTGATAACGGTCGCTGGAGTTGAGGTAGAATTCAAAAAGCTGGCGGGAACTGTATTGGTCATCAATGATCATCACTCTGGTTTTTGTGCTTGCTTGTGACATAGATATTCCTTTCCTGAAGGGAGCTGGGCCTGAAGAAGAAAAGCAGGGGAGCTGCATAGGGTCATGCTCCCGCCACAATGTTCAATCTGCAGACGCAGGTTCTTCAATCCCCCGGTTTCCCGGATGGCCCCCTCCGGCGGCAGGCCATTGTTGCTTATCTGGGCCTTCAAATAGTCGGATGTATAGGTGAGACGGACAAAGAGGCGGTTGCCGTCGGTATGTTTGGCCGTATTGCTTAAGCACTCCCGCAGGGCAGCCAGCAAAAGCTCCCGCTGCAGTCCCGGTGCAGGAAGGGGACCTGACCGTTCCACCTGTATGTGCAGGGCCTCCGCATGGGTCAGAAAGTCCTCCCAGTCATGGAATTGCCCCAGGAGACCCTCCGAGAGGGGAGGCTTGGCAGCAGTCTTCTTGCCAGACTTTGGGACAGCCGCCTTTGTGTCTTTGTCGGGTCGGGGGACTGGGGAGGGCTGGCTTAGAGAGGAGACGGCCTGTTCCCAGAGGGTCAGGAGCATTTGCCGATTCCTCTCCTGACTGGGCTGGGCCAGGTAGGTTCGCAGAGCCAGGAGGGAATGGCCCAGCTGGTCGTGCACCTTCATTTTGGCATTTAGGATTTCCTGGTCTCGTGTCACCTGTTCCAGATTCTGCTTGAACTGGTGCAGGCGCTGGCCCAGAAGCTTCAGGCGGTGATTACGCAGGGAAAGCTTCTGATTCAGCTGGTAGAGCCGGGTGATATCATAGGCGGTAAGCTCCAGAACTGCAGAATCCCTCAGGGTTAGAACCTGTTGGTGGAAGTCCCATACACTTCCGTCGGAAAGCTGGACTGCCGGATTGGGTTCCTTATGCAGGAGCCGGGCATTTTTGCAGAATTTGCCGGTCTGCAAGGCCTGCCAGAATGGATGGGTATTCAAAAGCTCCGTGCCAAACAGCTCTCCGCACAGGCGATTCATCTGTATATTGACCAAAAGGGGCAGACCATCTCGAGAGGCGTAGCAGACCCCGTCGGGCAGGGCATCCAGACTTTCCTTGATGGATTGGGAGGTGAGGATGCTTTTGCGTGTGCGGCGCAGGCGAAGCAGGAGAAGAACTGCCACAGCTCCGGTCAATACCAGGAGGGCGGCCACCGTGGAGACCGGCAGTTGGGCGAAGCTGCGGCCCAGGAGGGGGAGGGGCTTCTGGTAGAGGACCGGAAGCTCCACATTGCTGATGGCATTGAGCAGCAGAAAGCAGCCGACGAAGAGGAGAGCCGCAGCCAGCCGATAAAGGGGAGGCAGACGCAGGCTAAAGCTATTTACCAGGGCGTAGGAGGCCAGGATCAGGAGCAGGACCGCACAAAGCCCCAAGGCTGCCTGAAGGGGAATGGGAGCATGCAGATAGGGCATCATGGCTGACCACCTCCTGCCGGAAGAAATAATGACACGAATTCCGTCTTTTGCTCGATCTCACTGCGGATACTTCCCCCCATGTCCACAACCCGCCGGGTCAGGGCAGGAGAGGCAAAAAGCTCTCTGGGAGCATTGAGCTCCATGCGCAGGGTCAAAGGGGGAAATCCCCCCTCTATCCCTTGCTTTTGCACCTCCAGGCTGAGCAGCAGGGCATCGGCTCCGGGAAGGGCTGCTTCCAGGACAGCCTCAAAGATCTGGTAGGCCAAAAGCACCTGACTGCCCTCCAGGCTGCCATTTCCCTCGTAGGATCCGTAGACAGTCAGCCCATAGAGGCGGACGTATTCCAGAGATTCCTCCAGAGACAGGCGGAGCTCGCCCACATCCACAGGCTGTGCCTGATGGATCACCAGCAAGAGGTTGGAGCAGCGCTTGATATAGGCAAAAAGGATGGCCCCGTAGCGAAGAGCCTGTTCAAAGGGCTTTTCCTCCCGGGGGAGGGTATCCAAAAGGGCAGCCAGCTTGGCCAGCTGGGGGGATATTTCCTGGGAAATATGGTCATAGAGGAGATTCTGCTGGGTGATGCGCATCTGTTCCTCTGCCAGATGGTTTTCCTCCTCCAGGAGGGAATTCTCCTCCGCCAGCAGACTGCCCAGATTGGCAAGCTCCTCATTGAGATGGTTGATCTCCGATACATCCTTCATCCAATAGCTGAAGCCCCCCTGAATCTTCTGACTCTGGAGCAGGGTGTTGCCATCCTGGGACAAAAGAGGCTTGGTGGATGCCTGGAGGATCTGCTGGGGGGTAAAGGAGAGACTTTTGGGAGACCGATAGAGAATCTCCTGGTTCTCATCCATGATTCCCCCTCTCAGGCTGGAAATATTCCAAAGCTCCTCGTATCTGTCGTTGACGGGGAAGAAGCGGGCAAGAATTAATCCCTCCATGAAGGCAGGGCACAGAAAACAGAACATCTCCGCTGCCTTGAAGAGATTGGGAAAAAGCCCCTCCGGCTCCAGACAGTAATTCAGGGTATAGAGACCTCCGATCAGAAGGGGAATCAGGGGCATCCAGATGTTCCTGCGGTAGGCCGGGACAGAGCAGCGCACCAGGGACAGAATCAGCATAGTCAGGAATAAGCCTGCCATCCAAAGGAGGGAGGCATAATAAAAGGGTCCCCGAATGTAGGTATTGTGGTACCAATAGCCCATCCCTTCCGGAAAATAGAAGGCCAGCTGGTGGAGGTCGTTGGTTAGTATGCCTAAGGTCAATAGGCCTGCAGGGAGACAAAGCCACCTCCACCGGGGGTGCAGGGCCTTCCCAAAGGGCTTGCTTACCTGCAAAACCGAGAAAAGCATGGGAAGAAAGATGAAGTTCTGGGGCAGATAATAGAGATACCAGGCGTAGCGGTTGGCGGTTCCCTCCTCCGGCAGGAAGAGAAACTTGATGGTGCGGATTACCATCAAAAGGATGGTAAGGAGGGCCACCTCGGTCAGATATCTTCGCTCTTCCGGCTGAATCAGACGCCGATGCACCTGGTACATCCAGATAAAGGTGGCCAGGATAAAGAAAGCACAGATCAGAGTATCCGTGGTAGAATAGGAAAAATGGCGCCTGGCCAGACGAATCACGCCGGTCATCAAGATCAGGACGATGCACAAAAGGTTCAATCGCCGGGTTTCCTGGCTGCAATGCATAGCTTCTCCCTCCTACTGAGTGGCTAACACGGAATGACAGGTGTAACCAAGGGCTTTGGGTATTTGAAGGCCCAAAGCAATTATAACAGATGATACCAGAACCTACAATCAGAGATTGGTCTCCGGTTTCATTGACAAAAAAACCTTTTGTGGATATACTTACCATGTTATAATAGGTTCAAAAAGCTTGTATTTGAGGTGGCCGCCGCTGTATCTGCGAAATAGAGCAAGCCGGACGGGAGGACGGAGGCAGGGGATGAATTATATTGTGTTTGATCTGGAGTGGAACCAGTGCCCTTATGGCAAGGATCGGGAGGTAAAGCGGCTTCCCTTTGAGATTGTCGAGATAGGGGCGGTGAAGCTGGATCAGGACAGAAGGTTTGTCGATCAATACCACCGGATTATCAAGCCATCGGTCTACCGCAAGCTCCATTACAGAACCAGGGAAATCATACATATGAGCCAGGAGGATCTGGATCAGGGGATGCCCTTTCAGAGGGCAATTCAGGAATTCCTGACCTGGGTGGGAGGGGATTCCATGTTCTGCACCTGGGGGACTTCTGATCTGACGGAGCTCCAGCGGAATATGAAATATTACCATCTCTTGTCCCTGCTGAAGGGGCCTTTGCATTATTATGATGTGCAAAAGCTCTTTGCCATCCAATACGAGACCATGAAGAGCCGGCGCGCCCTGGAATATGCCATCGATTATCTGCATTTGCAGAAAGAGGGGGACTTCCATCGGGCCCTGGCAGATGCCAGGTACACGGCAGAGATTTTTCGGCAAATTGACAGGGACGTGGCCTTGGCGTATGATTCTATCGATACCTACCAGAATCCCAGGGAGAAGAAGGATGAGATCCATGCGGTCTATAATGGATATTCCAAGTTTATTTCCCGGGAATTCCCCAGCAAGGAGGAGGCCATGGAGGATCGGGAGGTGAAAGCCACCCATTGCTGCCTCTGCGGCAAGAATGCCCGCAAGAAGCTGCGCTGGTTCTCTGATGGGGGCAAGAATTATTATTGTATGGCCTGCTGTCCCGTGCACGGCTACCTGAAGGGGAAGGCCCGCATGAAGCGGACGGATGAGGGTAATATATATGTAGTGAAGACCATCAAGGTCAGCAGCGAGGAGGAAGCCTCGCAGATTCGGCACAAGAAGGAGCTTCTTCGGGAAAAGCGCCGAAAAAATGCCAGGAAGGGCATCAGCTAACAAGGAGGATCTTATTGTTATGTACCAGAAGGTGGACACCAATCTCAATTTTGTCGAGAGAGAGAAGAAAACGGAGAAGTTCTGGGAGGAGAACCAGATCTTCGAGAAGAGCATGAAGCAGAGGGAAGGAAGCCCTATCTATACCTTTTATGACGGCCCTCCCACCGCCAACGGCAAGCCCCATATCGGCCATGTTCTGACCCGTGTCATCAAAGATATGATTCCCAGGTACCGCACCATGAAGGGCTACGAGGTGCCCAGAAAGGCCGGCTGGGATACCCATGGCCTTCCGGTGGAACTGGAGGTAGAGAAGAAGCTGGGTCTCAATGGTAAGGATCAGATTGAGGCATATGGCATGGAGCCCTTCATCCGCCAATGCAAGGAAAGTGTCTGGAAATACAAGGGCATGTGGGAGGATTTCTCCAATACCGTAGGCTTCTGGGCGGACATGGAACATCCCTACGTAACCTATGAGAATACCTTTATTGAGTCCGAATGGTGGGCCTTGAAGCAGATCTGGGAGAAGGGCCTGCTCTACAAGGGCTTTAAGATCGTCCCCTATTGTCCCCGGTGCGGTACCCCCTTGTCTGCCCAGGAGGTGGCCCAGGGATATAAGACCGTGAAGGAAAGGTCTGCCATCGTTCGTTTCAAGGTGGTGGGGGAGGATGCCTATTTCCTGGCCTGGACCACCACCCCCTGGACCCTGCCCTCCAACCTGGCTCTTTGCGTCAACCCGGAGGAGACCTATTGTAAGGTAAAGGCTGCAGACGGCTATACCTATTACATGGCCAAGGCCCTGCTGGATCAGGTGCTGGGGCAGCTGGCCACGGATCAGGATCCGAAGCCTTATGAGATCCTGGAGGAATATCAGGGCAGTCAGCTGGAATATAAGGAATACCAGCCCCTCTTCGATTGTGCGGCGCAGGCGGCCCAAAAGCAGAAGAAAAAGGGCTTTTACATGGTCTGTGATACCTATGTTACCATGACAGACGGTACCGGTATCGTCCATATCGCCCCGGCCTTTGGTGAGGACGACAACCGGGTGGGCCGCAAGTATGACCTGCCCTTTGTCCAGTTTGTAGACGGTCAGGGCAATATGTCTTCGGAGACCCCCTATGCAGGTGTCTTCGTCAAGAAGGCGGATCCCATGGTCTTGACGGATCTGGACAAGGAGGGCAAGCTCTTTGCCGCACCCAAGTTTGAGCATGAATATCCTCATTGCTGGAGATGCGATACCCCCCTCATCTATTACGCCAGAGAGTCCTGGTTCATCAAGATGACGGCGGTCAAGGAGGATCTGATCCGCAATAACAATACCATCCACTGGATTCCCGAGAGCATCGGCAAGGGCCGCTTCGGGGACTGGCTGGAGAATGTCCAGGATTGGGGGATTTCCCGCAACCGTTATTGGGGTACCCCCCTCAATATCTGGGTCTGCCAGGACTGTGGCCATATGCATTCCGTGGGCAGCATCCAGGAACTCAAGGACCTGTCCCCCAACTGTCCCGAGGAGATTGAACTGCACCGGCCCTATATTGATGCCGTTACCATTCCCTGTCCGGAATGCGGCAAGACCATGAAGCGGGTACCGGAGGTCATCGACTGCTGGTTCGATTCCGGCTCCATGCCCTTTGCCCAGCATCATTATCCCTTTGAGAATCAGGACTTGTTTAAGCAGCAGTTCCCGGCTCAGTTTATCTCTGAGGCGGTGGATCAGACCAGAGGCTGGTTCTACTCCCTTTTGGCCATCTCCACCCTGCTTTTCAATAAGGCACCCTATGAAAATGTTATCGTGCTGGGCCATGTCCAGGATGAGAACGGCCAGAAGATGAGCAAGTCCAAGGGAAATGCGGTAGATCCCTTCGAAGCCCTGGCCACCTATGGAGCCGATGCCATCCGCTGGTATTTCTACGTCAACAGTGCCCCCTGGCTGCCCAACCGCTTCCATGGCAAGGCGGTGACGGAATATTCCCGCAAGTTCATGGGAACCCTGTGGAATACCTATGCATTTTTCGTTTTATATGCCAATATTGACCAGTTTGACCCCACCAAATATCGCTTAGACTATGACAAGCTGACGGTCATGGACAAATGGCTCCTCTCCCGCCTGGCCTCCACCATCCAGGAGGCAGACAAGGATCTGTCGGAGTATAAGATTCCGGAGACCGCCAGAGCCCTGGAGGCCTTCGTGGATGACATGAGCAACTGGTATGTGCGCCGCAGCAGGGACCGCTTCTGGGCCAAGGGCATGGAGCAGGATAAGATTAACGCCTACATGACCCTCTATACGGCCCTGGTGGAGTTCTGCAAGGCAGCGGCTCCCATGATCCCCTTTATGACAGAGGATATTTACCAGAATCTGGTCAGGACGGTGGATGCCTCTGCCCCGGAAAGCATTCATTTGTGCGATTATCCCCAGGTCCGGGAGGAGTGGATCGACAGCCAGCTGGAGGAGAATATGGGACGGCTCCTGGAGATCGTGGTTATGGGAAGGGCCTGCCGGAATACGGCCAATCTCAAGAACCGCCAGCCCCTTGCCCGCATGTATGTCAAGAGCGGCTTTACCCTGTCGGAATTCTATCAGGAGATTATCCGGGAGGAGCTGAATGTCAAGGCTTTGGACTTCACCGACAGTCTGGACGGTTTCACCTCCTATACCTTTAAGCCCCAATTGAAGACAGTGGGGCCGAAATACGGCAAGCTGGTGGGTGCCATTCGCAATGCCCTGGGTCAGATTGACGGCAATCAGGCCATGGAGGAATTGCGGGCCGGCGGCAGTCTCAAGCTGGATATCCAGGGGGAGGAGATCCGCCTGACAGAGGAAGATCTCTTGATCGAATCTGCCCAGATGGAGGGCTATGTGACAGAGTCCGGCAAGGATGTGACAGTGGTGCTGGATACCCATCTGACCCCGGAATTGATTGAGGAGGGCTTCGTGCGGGAGCTCATCAGCAAGATCCAGACCATGCGGAAGGAAGCAGGCTTCGAGGTCATGGATCGGATTCGCCTCTATGCCAGGGACAATGACAAGATTACGGATATACTGACCCGCCATGAGGAGGAGATTCGCTCCGAGGTGCTGGCTGACCAGCTGATTCTTGGGGAGACTAAGGGATATGAGAAGGAATGGAATATCAATTCCGAGAAGGTAACCTTGGCGGTGGAAAAGGTTATGCCGCAGTAGTTGAGAGGAGACGGGAAATTATGCAGAACCCATTATTTCAGAAAGAGACCTTTAAGAAGAGTGTCAAGGAGGGGGTCAAGAACCTCTTCCGCAGAACCCTGGAGGAGGCTACCAGTCACCAGATCTACCTGGCGGTCTGCTATGCAGTCAAGGATGTCATTATTGATAATTGGATGAAGACCCAGAAGGCCATGGACCAGCAGGATCCCAAGATCGTCTATTACATGTCCATGGAGTTTCTGACCGGGCGCTATCTGGGCAACAACCTGCTGAATCTGACGGCTTATGGAGAGGTCAAGGAGGCTCTGGAGGATCTGGGCATCGACCTCAATGCCATCGAGGATGAGGAGAGGGACCCGGCTTTGGGCAACGGAGGTCTGGGCCGGCTGGCTGCCTGCTTCCTGGATTCTCTGGCCACCCTGGGATATGCGGCCTATGGCTGTGGCATCCGCTATCATTACGGCATGTTCAAGCAGGAGATCAAGGATGGTTTCCAGCTGGAGGTGCCGGATAACTGGCTGGCAGACGGGGGATATCCCTTCGAGCTGAAGCGGCCGGAATATGCCAAGGAGATTAAGTTTGGCGGTTATGTCAGTGTGTCCTATAATCCGGAAACAGGCCGAAATGACTTCCGTCAGGAGGGCTACCAGACGGTGATGGCCATTCCCTATGACCTGCCCGTGGTGGGATATGACAACAATGTGGTCAATACCCTGCGGATCTGGGATGCGGAAGCCATCAATAATTTCCAGCTGGATTCCTTCGACAAGGGGGATTACCACAAGGCGGTGGAGCAGGAGAATCTGGCCAGAACCATTGTGGAGGTTCTCTATCCCAACGATAACCACATGGCAGGCAAGGAATTGCGGCTGAAACAGCAATATTTCTTCATTTCCGCCAGTGTGCAGACCGCCATTGAGAAGTATAAGAAGACCCACAGCGATATCCATAAGCTCTATGAGAAGGTCACCTTCCAGATGAATGACACCCATCCCACGGTGGCAGTGCCGGAGCTGATGCGGATCCTTATGGACCAGGAGGGTCTGGGCTGGGAGGAGGCCTGGGAGATCACCACTAAGACCTGTGCTTATACCAACCATACCATTATGGCGGAGGCCCTGGAGAAATGGCCCATCGAGCTTTTCTCCCGCCTGCTGCCCAGAATCTACCAGATCGTAGAGGAGATCAATCGCCGTTTCTGCAACCAGGTGCGGGAGATCTATCCGGGCAACGAGGAAAAGATCCGCAAGATGGCAGTCATTTACGATGGACAGGTGCGGATGGCCAATCTGGCCATTGTAGGGGGATATTCCGTCAATGGGGTGGCCCGCCTCCATACAGAGATCCTGGAGAAGAGAGAGCTGAAGGATTTCTATGAGATGATGCCGGATAAGTTCAACAATAAGACCAATGGCATTACCCAGCGGCGTTTTCTCCTGCATGGCAATCCCCTGCTGGCAGATTGGGTGACGGACCATGTGGGCAAGGAATGGGTAACCGACCTGTCCAAGACGGCAGGACTCAAGGTCTATGCCGAGGATCCCAAGGCCCAGGCCCAGTTCATGAATATCAAGTACCAGAACAAGGTACGGCTGGCCAACTATATTCTGGAGCATAATGGGATCGAAGTGGATCCCAGGTCCATCTTCGATGTGCAGGTAAAGCGGCTCCATGAATACAAGCGCCAGCTGCTGAATATCCTTCATGTTATGTATCTCTACAACCGGGTCAAGGAGCATCCGGAGATGCCCTTCTATCCCAGAACCTTTATCTTTGGGGCCAAGGCCAGCGCCGGTTATGAGCGGGCTAAGGCCATCATCAAGCTGATCAACAGTGTGGGAGAGGTCATCAACCATGACACTTCTATCCAGGGCAAGATTAAGGTGGTCTTCATCGAGGATTACCGGGTCAGCAATGCGGAGCTGATCTTCGCGGCTGCGGATGTATCGGAGCAGATCTCCACGGCCAGCAAGGAAGCCTCCGGAACCGGCAATATGAAGTTTATGCTCAACGGAGCCCTGACCCTGGGAACCATGGACGGAGCCAATGTGGAGATCGTAGAGGAGGTAGGGGAGGAAAATGCCTTTATCTTTGGCCTTAGTGCAGAGGATGTCATGAATTACGAGAAAAATGGGGGCTACGACCCCATGTATTATTTCAATCATGATGCAGATATCCGTCAGGTGCTGATGCAGCTTATCAATGGCATGTATTCCAAGGGGGATATGAATCTCTTCCGGGATATCTATAATTCCCTGCTGAATACCCAGAATTCCAGCCGGGCAGACATGTATTTCATCCTGGCAGATTTCAAGTCCTATGCGGCTGCTCAGGAGCATGTGGAGGCCAAATATCGGGAGGAGTCCTCCTGGGCCAAAAGTGCTATTCTCAATGTAGCCTGTGCAGGAAAGTTCAGCTCCGACAGAACCATCCAGGAGTATGTGGACGATATCTGGAAGCTGGATCAGATGCAGGTTCCGGAGGGCAAGTAAGACAGGCAAGTCCTATCGACAGGTCATTGTCAGTCCGGATCCTGGGAGGAACAAGAAGGCGACAGTCAGTAAGTAAGAGGTGAATCGGTTGGACAAGGCAGAATACCAATTAAGGCTGGAAGAGCTTACCATGTATGCCGACAGGCAGGATTATAAGAATGCCCTTCGGGTAGCAGAAAGCATCGACTGGCGGAGAGTGAAGAGTATCCGGACCCTGAGTATGGTGGCGGATATCTATGAAGTGAATAAGGATTACAAGAGCTGTAAGAATATTTTGCTGCTGGCCTATGACAGGGCCTCCATCGGCAAGAGTATTTTGTATCGGCTGACGGAGATCAGCCTGAAGCTGGGGGATCTTGCAGAGGCTGAGGATTTCTATCAGGAGTATGCTTCGGTGGCCGCCAATGACAACTCCCGTTATTTACTGCAATATAAGATCAAGAAGGCGCAGCGTGCCCCCCTGGAGGACCAGATCGCAACCCTGGAAGAATATAAGGAAAGGGAATATACGGAGCGGTGGGCCTATGAGCTGGCTGTTCTCTACCATAAGGCGGGGGATCGGCAGAAGTGCCTGGAGACCTGCGATGACCTGATCCTCTGGTTCAGTGAAGGCAAGTATGTGGTCAAGGCTATGGAGCTGAAGATGAAATATGAGCCCCTGACCCCTTCCCAGCAGAAGCTTTATGACCAGGAGCGCTGCCTCTATTCGGCCAAGGGGCAGACCAAGGGGCAGGGTTTGGAAGCATCGGAAGAGGGAGAATCTGAGGATCAGACAGAGGGCTCTGGGCAAAAGAAAGCCCAGGGGCGGTCTCCCCAGCTGAAGACGGATCTGGCTTATGGCATCCAGACCTCCAGAGATTTCATGGAGCGACTGGATCAGGCCGGAGCTGCCATCACCAGGGACGTGGCAGTGGAGGATGGGACAGGAGCCGGTCCTTTGATGGGAGATGCTGTGGATGAGTATCCCGTCACCTCCCGGGAGTTCATGGGCAAGACAGCCAACTTAAGAGAACAGCTGGCCAAGAGCATCCATGATGTCTTCTCCGGGGTGAAGAAGGAAGCCACCCAGGTGAAAGACCTGGTGATGGGGGAGGGCAATCTGCCGGAATCCCCCCAAGAGGAGGAAGAGCTTCCGGAGAATCTCCCGGTACAGGATCTGGAGCCGGAACAGGTGGAGACAGAGGTGAAGCTGTCTTCGGATGCGGCCAAAACCATCCTGTCCAGACCGGAGAAGGCAGGAGAGGCAGAGAAAAAGCCCCAGGAAGCCCAGGAGGAGGGGACAAAGACTTCTGCAGATCAAGCCCAGGAGGATCAGGTGGAGGGGCAGATGTCCTTCGATGACTTTGATCTGGACGCCCTGCTGCAGGAGACTGCCTCCAGTTTCTCCCAGGAGATTGCTGAGGAGACAGAAGCAGCCCCCGATGGGGAAGCCGGGGAGGAAAGCTCGGATGTCCTGGAGGGCCAGGCCGGGGGAGAGAGCCCGGATACCCTGGAAGGCCAGTCCCAAGAGGAGAACCCGGATGCCCTGGAGGGCCAATCCCAAGAGGAAAGCCCGGATGCCCTGGAGGGCCAGTCCCAAGAGGAGAACCCGGATGCCCTGGAGGGCCAGTCCGGGGATCTGGTGGAGGAGGATCCGCTGGCCGGCCTCCGACAGGAGCTGGATCAGGCTGGCAGTCAGCCGGCCAAAGTCCTGTATAATGAAGAGCTGGAGATCCCGGATCCGGAGCCTACAGCTACGGAGAAGCTGCAGAGGACCATTCCCCTGAATAAGCTGGGTCAGAATACGGTTCCCATCTCCATTGAGGATGTATTGCGGGAGGAGACCCCGGAGGAGCGGCGCATCCGTATCCTCAATGATGCCAAGCCCACCCGCATGAGCGATGAGCAGAGGAAGATCTTTACCTATTTTGCCCGGATTCCGGGCATGGATCAGCAGATCCTGGAGGCCATCGGAGATGTTTATGCTCACGCAGGAGAGCACAATTCCATGCATGGCAATATTGCTGTGATGGGAGCTGAGGGAACGGGCAAATCCCGCCTTTCCTATGGTCTGATCGTGGCTATGTGCAGGGACCTGGGGCTGGATGCCGCCAAGGTAGCCCGCCTGAAGGGTTCCGATATCAATCAGAAGGATCCGGCCAAGATTGTCAACAAGATGGCAGGAGGCTTCCTGGTGATCGAGGATGCGGGGGATATGACAGAGGAGAAGGTCAAATGCCTGAATCAGGCCATGGAATTCCGCACCGACTGTATGATTCTGGTGATTGAGGATGAGAAGAGCCGCATGCGGACCCTGCTGAAGAAGTATCCGGACTTTGCCGCCAAGTTCGACAAGGTCATCTCTATTCCGGTCTTTACCAACGATGAGCTGGTAACCTTTGCCCGGACCTATGCCACGGAAAATGGCTGTAAGATGGATGAAATGGGTGTCCTGGCCCTCTATACCCTGATTGGCGACAACCAGTCCGAGCAGGAGCCGGTTACCATTTCCCGGGTAAAGGAGATGGTGGATGATGCCATCCATCGTGCCAAGAGGGGCAAGAGCAAGTTCGGCAAACGGGGGGCCAGCAAGGACAGAGAGCATTGGACTATTTTGCATGAAAAAGATTTCGAGTCCTAAGCCATGATGGAAAGAGCAAAACCCTGGCTGGGAAATCCCCAAAAAACCATAGAAATCCTTCAAAAATACGGCTTTCGCTTCCAGAAGAAGTTTGGGCAGAACTTCCTGATTGATCCCCATGTGCTGGACAAGATTGTGGCGGCAGCCCAGATCAGACCGGATGATTTTGTCATAGAGATCGGGCCGGGTATCGGGACATTGACCCAATACCTGGTCCACCGGGCCAGAGAAGTCTGCGCCGTGGAGATTGATGCCAACCTCCTGCCTATCCTGGAGGATACCCTGGCAGACTGGGATAATGTGACGGTCATCCACCAGGATATCCTGAAGCTGGACCTGGCTGCATTAGTGAAGGAAAAGAATCAAGGCAGACCGGCCAAGATCGTGGCCAACCTGCCTTATTATATTACGACGCCTATTATTATGGGACTGTTCGAAGGCCACGTCCCCCTGGAATCTCTGACTGTCATGGTCCAGAAGGAGGTGGCCAGCCGTATGCAGGCAGGACCGGGCAGTAAGGATTACGGAGCCCTGTCCCTGGCGGTGCAATATTATGCAGAGCCCTATCTGGCAGCCAACGTGCCCCAGAATTGCTTTATGCCCCGCCCCCAGGTGGGAAGCGCTGTGATCCGACTGACCGCCCGATCCAACAGGCTGCAGGTCAGGGACGAGGCCTTGCTTTTCCGCCTGATCCGTGCCTCCTTCAACCAGAGAAGGAAAACCCTGCTGAACGGACTGCGCAACAGTTCGGAATTGACCTATAGCAAGGAAGAACTGGAGAAAGCCCTGGATCAGTGCGGTCTGCCCCCTGCCATTCGGGGGGAGACCTTGACTTTGGAGGACTTTGCACGATTGGCAGACGCTCTGGCGGGCCAATATGCGAGGGAGGATTGTGGAAAAGGTTGGGTGTTTTGACACCCAACCTTTTTTCTTTATGGTCCAAAAATCTGCAGAAGGAAAGGTATAAGATATGTGTCATCAGATCAAACAAACAGAATATGACACACAAAGGAGATTAAGATCATGAAGAAAAGATTCGTTGTAAGCTTTGCCATCGTTACCGCAGCCCTGAGCCTGAATGCCTGTGGGGAAACCACCGTCAGTCAGATCGGAGAGGACGGAAAGATCACAAGTTCCTATAGCATCCCGGCAGATGAGATCATGGACTATGACAGCACCCAGTATCATACAGAGGATACCGACAGCCAGTGTGGGGTTCAGGATGCCGCCACTTCCGGATCGGATGGTTCTGTCTACTATGAGATCGATGACAGGGAGAGAAAATCTGTCCTTGCGGATCCCAATGGGTATGAGAGCGGCAATTCTTCTGATTCAGAGGAGGATCTGTTTGCAGAGATAGGCGGAACCCTCATGAACGCCTTTGGCTGCACTTATTCGGTTCTTGACGCCAGCGGCTATGATAGCCTTTATACCATGGACGAAATGCCCTCCGTATACGGACTGGAAAATTATTCCATGCATGCCAATGAAATCCTTCTGATGCAGCAGGCGGGTTCCGAACGGCTGGGGGAAAATGATGTATGTATCGGAGCCTATGGATGGCTCTCCCGGGTATTTACCTTTGAGCATGAGTGGTGGGCAAGTATTACAGACTTTACGGATGCCTTAAGAGAGACCTATCCCGATTGCAGCAGCCTGCAATTTACAGAGAAATCCATCCTTCCCTCTGCCCCCTCCAATATTTCCAACACCCTGGGTTATGTGGAATTTACGGCTCCCTTCTGTCTGGAAAGCGCCCGGGTTCGGCTTTATATAGAGGCGTGCAATGCAGACAATCTGGCAGATTCCTCTGCCAGCAGCGACACCTGGGTATATCTGTGCCGCATCTGAGACTGAGGCAGCCTGGAAGAGATTCTTCCGGCTGCCTTTTCCATGAGGAGGATTCATGTATATAGAAAGATGTGACAGGGGAATTTCCTATCAATGCATCTTCCCCCTGATCGATTACGAACCCTCCCGGGCAGCGGTTCGAACCTTGAGGTGGTATGTTTCCCATTTAAACAGGCAGCTGGATTCCTCCAGATATGTTTTTCTTCTGACTCATACAGAGTGCTTGCTGGCTGTAACTATAAGGAAGGGGGAGTGGCGGGATATCCATCTGCGGGAAATGATATTGCACCGTGGCCGGGAAGAGGCCAAAAGAGTCAGAGAAGACCTGTCTATGCTGGCAGGAGGCAGCATTCCGGGGAAAATCTACGGGGTTTTTTCAGAAGAAGTTGAAGGGATCCAAAGGGAATGGTATACTAAAAAACGGGAAAGAGACCAGCAAGGGGATGCGAGATGGGAAGAAGAGTAAAACGCAATATATTTGACGAGATGATATTGGGCATCGGAGGGAAGGATACCCTGGCCTATCTGGATCACTTGTCGCAAGCCTTTGCAGGCGGCAAGGGGACCGCCTCCCCAGGAAGAAGCCTGCAGGCGGAGATTGCCGCCTGCCCTTTGCGCTGCCGCCTGATCTACAAGGGCTTTGCCCAGGGCTGGAGTCTGGAGGAGCTAAACGGCAGGCTGCAGGAAAAGGGGGAAGGCAGGCTCTATGCCAGGGATCTGTTGGAAGCATCCCTGATCTATGCCTTCCGGAAGGGCCTGGACTTTTCGGCCTGGCGGAGTCTGGTATCGAACTTGAAGGAGCTGGAGCAAAGCGGTGCCTACGATGATTTCCTGATTCATGGCTTTCAAGGCTCTTACAGTGCCTTTCCCTTGGTGAGAATCCGGGAGTATGTCAAGCAATCCTCCCTTACCATCAATGGAAGCGAATATACACTGCAGCGAACGAAAACGGCAGAGATGCGGCTGGAAAACCTGTCCCAGGATCGGGATTTTATCCTATATATCTGTGAAAATATAAGAACCTTCAGTGAGGGAAGGGAAAAGGCAAGATATTATATCTGCAAATATTTTCTCGCCTATCTGAATACCCGCATCCGGTTTTATCTGACAGAGGGAATTTCTCGAGTAGCCAAACGAAATCTATACCTGGACCTGCCCCTCAGCAACATTTCTGACATGGATCCCAGGCGCCATGCCCATATGACCCAGGCGGAGGTGGAGGCCTGTCTCACCACAGCCAAGGTGAGCTCCAATAAGCTATTTGAGCTGGTCAATCGCTTTTATTCTTATATTCTGCTGGCGGACTCCCAGGCGGAGGATCCCAATTGGGAGGAATACAGCTTGATGTCCAAGATCCTCCGGGGGGATGGCATTTCCCGAAGCGCCCTGCTTTTGCTGGTCTTTTTTTTCGACAGTGAGGCGGAGATAGGAGACGAGGGAATGAAGCTGAATCTTCCTCGGCTCAATGCCATTCTAAGAGCCTGTGGATTCGAAGAGCTTTTGCCCGACCAAAGGGAGATAGATGCCATGCTGGTCAAGCTTTTCACCTGTCATGACAGAAGAATGGCACTGGAAAAACTTCTCTACGAAGTGGATGAGATTCCCTTCAAGGAATAAAGGGGTAGGATTATGCAAGAGCTGGCGCCGGGCACCACCTTAAATCATCGATATAGAATCCTTCGTACCCTGGGGCAGGGGGGCTTCGCCTTTACCTATGAAGCGGTACAGGAGCCGATTCATCTTCGGGTCTGCATCAAGGAGCTGTCTGCCTCCGGTCTCAGGGAGGGAGAGGTTCTTGCTTCCATCAAAAGTCCCAATGTGGTAAGGGTTCTGGACTACTTTGAGGAAGATAAGAATTGCTATATTGTACTGGAATATCTGGAGGGGCAGACCCTCCTGGAATATGTCAGGGAAAAGGGCTGCATTTCGCCCCGGGTTGTATTCACGGGGGCCAAGCAGCTTTTATCTGCCCTATCGGAGATCCATAACCTGGGACTCATCCATCGGGATATCGCTCCGGACAATATTATGCTCCTGTCTGGCCGGGAGGCGGGACAAAGATCCGGGCAGGAGCCTGGGGTCTTCCGGCTGAAACTCTTTGATTTCGGCACCGCAAGGCCTGCAGGGCTTTCCACCTATACTTGTACCCTTAAGGATGGATATACCCCGGTGGAACAGCTTAGCTCCGATGAGAAACAGGGGGCATTTACGGATCTTTATGCCCTCAGCGGGGTCCTGTATTATTGTCTCACGACAAAAAAGCCGGAGGGAGTCTACAGCAGACTCCTGGACGATGACCTGAAGATGCCCTCCCAGCTTGGGATCAGCATCGATGGGGATCTGGAGAAGATCCTGGTAAAGGGCTTATCCCTCCAGCCCCAGGACCGCTATCAGTCTGCCCGGGACATGCTGGAGGACATAGAAAGGGCACTGCCGGAGGGAGAGACTAAGGGGGCAGCATTCGAAGGCCGGGAACACAGGGAAAATATTGCAAATCCTGCGCATTCCCCCCATCCAGGCAGCAAAACAGATCTGACAGGGCAGAAAAACAAGGGCAGGCGCCTGCCCAGGATCTGCGCCGGGGCTGCCCTTGCCCTTTTGGCGGTCTTTCTTGTCTTTTTTGTTTGGCAGGCAGGCAGGGGCAGGTCGGACTATGATCCGGAGAGTATGTA
Source organism: Lachnospiraceae bacterium (assembly GCA_963661545.1). Lineage (GTDB taxonomy): Bacteria > Bacillota > Clostridia > Lachnospirales > Lachnospiraceae > Scatomonas. The sequence continues at coordinate 25,129 of CAVLCU010000014.1, forward strand.
CAAGATCCAGCTGACGCCGACGGATGAATTTACGGTGGCAGGATACAATGCATCCATTGACATCCTCAGGGAACGGCTGCAGATCTTCTCCAGGACAAGCGGAAGCTATCGTCTGGAGGAGGAGGGGGGAATTCTTACGCTCTTATTGAATAAGGCGGATTTTCCCCAAAATGAAGAAGAAGACAAGGATTACAAATCAAGTACTTATGCCTATGAGGCCATACCGGAATATGTCCTGCGGGCCTACTTATCGAGAGCCGTATCCTTGACCCTGAAGCAAAAAGGGGGGGATGAGACCCTTCCCCTGGAACAGATGCAGGACTTTTCGGTCAGGGAAGAGGAGGATGGCTTGGAAGCCGGTCTGAGTGTGGAAAGATACTTCTGTGTGGACTTCCGGGAAGATTTCCTAAACAAAAACCAGGCCCTGCTGGAAAGCTGGGACAATGCCTATAGCCTGGTCCAGGACAGCGACTGTTCCCCACCGGTCCTTCCCTTTTCCATCCTTCCCAGGGAGGATGCCAAGGGCTTCTATCTCTTGCCGGCGGATGAAAGTCCCATCCTCCTGGATGTGCTTTATTACAACCTGACCCATGCCCCCCTGGAACATAGCTTTACCATTGCCATAGAGGAGCAGACAAACTGGCAGGACAATCAGCAGGAGTTTGGAGAGGCCCAGACGGAGGAAGACAAGCTTACCTTGGATAGCCTTTCGTATTATATCTACGGAAGTATGTCACAGGGAGAAGAAATGGATTGCCGGAAGGTTCTTCGCAACCGGCTGGATGCCCTGGGTTCCTCCTATGCCCTGGGGGAAATGGACAGCCTGACTGCCGTTACAGCCGGATGCGATGCTCCGATCTACACCTTTCTCGGCATAAAGGGTCAGGACAGGCTGCAATATACGGATATTGCCGACCTTGCCCTGTGCGGCAATCAATTCTATCTGGGCACCGCCCAGGGACAATATTCGGATCCGATTACCAGCTGCTTTCTGGATGAAAATGGAATCAGCATACATGCCGATGCCTTTGCCCAGGGGCTTTCGGATGAGGGGGAAAAGGTCTGTTTGATGACGGTCAAGGGAGCCTACGACCAGACCGTCTTGATGGAGGGAGAACTGGGGGAGGATGGAGCCTTCCGTTTTACTGCCTTTGCCGGAGGAGATGGGATGGAGGACTACCCCTGGGTGGTGGAATTGATTGCAGCCTGTATCGAAAACCAGGCTCCTGTGACCCTGTCCGCCTACAGTGTCAAGGAGGAGGAAGGGTCAGACCTCACTCCTTCGGAGCTGGGTCTCTTTCAAACAAATTCCCAGGAATGAAGGCCCGCCTCCACCACAAATGAAAGACAGCTGCTCCGCACTGACGTGCTCTCGCAGCTGCCGCCCGGGGCTGGAGGGTTCCGTCTCACTACGTAATGAAAGCCAGCTGCTCCGCACTTCGTGCTCTCGCAGCTGCCGCCCGTATCCGCAATCCGGACTATCGTCCTACTTGCGGATACGGGCTTGCCCGTCCGATATCCACAAGCTGTGGTATGCGAGCATCCCACAGCTTGTGTCTGCCGTCCGGGGCTTTCAAAGTAAAAAACAGGAGCCGCTGCAGGCCTATTCTGCAACGGCTCCTTATTCTAAAGGAAGGAGAGCCGATATTAAAATCGGCATATGAAAAAGAAATTTTATAAAATAACCACTGCCAAGTTATTTTATGCTTCATACTATACCAGCCAAATATGTTGAAAGCGTGTTGGACTTGTGAAGAAATCTTGAACAAACTCGAAAGCTTTTGTAAAACAGGAAACCCATGGGACAAAGTGTGTTATAATGGGCGGAAAAAGGGATAAAGATGAGGTGATAGGATGAGAAACAGTAAGTGGAGGAAGTGGTTGGTCCTGGCTTTGACTGCAGTCCTGGCCGTAGGGGGTCTGACGGTTTCGGCCGGGGCTGAGGGGGAAGGTTCCCCAAGCAGCGAAAAGGCGGTTTTGAACATCCCTTATGTATCCCTGGGGGCTGACCTGGATGCGGATCAGAGGGCCAGTGTGCTGGACCAGCTCCAGATTAGGGAGGAAGACCTGCAGGGATACAGGCTTGTGACCACCACCAACCAGGAGGAACATCAATATCTGGATGCTTATCTGGATTACAGTCTGATCGGCGACCAGGCTCTGTCCTCGGCTATGGTGACGGGCAAGGAAGACGGTTACGGGATCCAGGTGACCACCACCAATATCTCCTACTGTACCGTGGGCATGTATCAGAATGCCCTGGCAACAGCAGGGATTACGAATGCGGAGATCCAGGTGGCGGCGCCTTATAAAATGTCCGGTACGGCAGCCCTGATCGGGGTCATGAAGGCTTATTCGGAGATGACAGGAGAGCCCCTCCAGGCAGAGAGCCTGGATGCGGCCACCCAGGAGCTGGTAACCACCAGCCAGATGGGGGAAAGTCTGGGGAATACGGATCAGGCGGAGGAATTGATTGCTGCGGTCAAGGAAGCCATTGTCACCAATGGATTGGATGATCCGGATAAGATCCGGGAGGTCATTGACAAGGCCTGCTCCCAGCTGAATATCAGTCTGACTGAGGAGGAAAAGCAGAAGATCCAGGAGCTGATGCAGAAGATCGCCGGCCTGGATCTGGATATGGATAGTATCAAAGACCAGGTCAAGGGAATCTATGAGAAGCTCAAGGGGATGGACCTGAATCTTTCCCAGGAGCAGGTGCAGGGATTTTTGGCCAAAGTAGGCCAGTGGCTGAGCAATCTGTGGAATTCCATCAGCCACTGGTTGGGGGGTATCATCGGTGGTTGAAAAACGTCCCGAATCCTGTGCAGGAAACGGGACGCTTGCGGCGACTGCGGGAGCGCGTAGCGCGGAGCAGTCGGCTTTCATTTGTGGTGGTGGCGGCGTCAGCCGCCATGGACGTTTACTGCCTCAGTGTATTTTTTTAGCTGGTTGTGCCAATTATTTTTATCTGCTTCTGTTATCTCTCTTATCACACGACATGGATTTCCGCCTGCAACCACGTGGCTCGGTATATCCTTTACCAAATGTCGCCGTAAAGCCCCTAGCTTTAGCTATGGGGATATAAGGCGACTATTATTTTGCTTAAAGTTTGTTGATTTCTATTGCGTTAGATGGATTGCAGTTGTATAATATGTTTATGCAA
>CAVLCU010000015.1:0-27942 GCA_963661545.1 Lachnospiraceae bacterium
CTGGGAATCCATCATCTTGGAGTCAGACAGGGCGCCGGAGATCCGACAGGGGATCTTATAATACTGAGCCAGCTGCCCGTTGACCAGGGATACCACCGCATCCTCGGGAGAACCGATGGTCAGGGTGCCGCTGCTCATCTCACCGTTGGAGCCGGAGGCGGAGTAAACCAGGGGAGTCCCGGGGTTGACACACTGAGCCAGAACGATGCCGGCCAAAACCTCTGCATTCTGAACCGATACCAGGCCTGCCAGGGTAGCCGGAGTCGTCATCCCTGCGATAGACAGGGAATTGACCAGCTGGGGCTGACCGGTCTCTGCATAGGCGATAATGGCTCCCAGCTGATTGGCGTCATAGCTTAAGGGAGTCAGGGTGCAGGGTATGGATGCGATGACCGGTTTTTCCTTGATGGCATCCAGGCCGCCAAAGGGAATCGAAGCCAGCTCAATGCATTTGCGGGCATTTTCATACCCATATACACTGCCCATCAGGGGCTTGTCGCTGTATTTCATGGTATGATATACCATGGTACAGGGACGTTTCTTCGTATCCACATCCATGGGCTCTGCAGAAATATGACTCTGAATATCGATATTCTTCAGATTGTGACAAATCTTCACGATGTTGTCGAAGTCCTCCAGCTTGCCATAGCGGCGGCCTCGATCCAGATCCTGCACAAAGGGGGAACCGTAGGGACCCACATAAGCGGTCCGGTCGGTGGAAATCTCCACGTTCTTCTTGGGGTCCCTGGCGTAAATCGTATAAGAAGAAGGAGACAGCTCAATAGCTTTCTCCACAAGCCTTCTGGGAAAATGCACCCTTTTTCCGTCTATTCTGGCTCCATGCCTGGCTAAAATCTCCTGAGCCTGCGGATGACCCATCACAATACCAATCTCTTCCATGATTCGAAGGGAATTCTCATGAATCCTCTCAAGCTCCATCTGAGTTAATACCTGATATCTCTGCATATGCTTACCTCCGCTTTCCATTTTTGACTGTCCCACTACTCGGATTAGTTGATTTTCTTGTTAACTTCACAATATCATTGTTAGTTATCACTGTCAACTTCTTTCCTCTAAAATAATCAACAAAAATCAGACTCTATAATTGTGCATTTCAAATATTGACACAATTATCCAGATGAATTTATAATTTTTCCAGAAGTATAAGGGCATCTCCCCAGTCTCGCGGGAGATGGCCCAAGAATCAAGATGTCGTTGTTGTGTATTTTGTGGTTATCGTGGTTAACTTTTTTAAGGGGAGCCTGCTCTTTTATCACCCCCCCTGGGCACCCCCTCTGTCACAATGTAAGGAGGTAGCTATGACAAAAAAGAAGAGAGTCCTTGCCCTTGTCATCCTTAGCATGATCGCCGGTCTCCAATATCTAACCCCCCTTCTCCGCTTTTCTTTCTACGATCAGATGTGCGAAGCCCTGCATCTGACCGACGTGCAGCTGGGCAGCATCGGTGCAGCCTATGGAATCTTCAATATCATCGGTTACGTACCCAGCGGCTTTCTGGCAGAGCGCTTTAAGGCCAAAACCCTGGTGCTGATCTCCCTAGCGGGTATGTTCGCTGTGACCCTGTGGTATGCCACATTTCCCGGCTTTGTCTCTCTTTGGATGATCCATGCCTTATATGGGATCTTCAGCGTGGGGATCTTCTGGTCTGCCTATCTGAAGGCCATCCGTCAGCTGGGCAGGGAGGAGGAGCAGAGCCGGATGTTTGGTATCAGCGAGGCCCTCCGGGGCATCACTCAGACCCTGGTAGCCTTCTTCTGTCTCTTTTTGATGGGACGATTTGCCAGCACTGTCCTGGGCTTTCGGGCCCTGCTTCTGGTCAACGCCATGATGTTTGCCCTTTTGTTTCTGGCCATGCTCTTTCTGGTGCCGGATCTGTCACAGTTTGAGGAGAATAAGCTCATGGGGAATGAGAGCTTGCAGAAGCAGAAGTCCCATTCCTTTTTTTCCATCCTGAAAATGCCCCCTGTCTGGCTCTGCATCGGGGTCATTCTCTGCGGCTACACCCTGTGGAACACTGCCAACGGCTATATTGGCACCTATTGCACCCGGGTTCTCCGCCTGCCGGACAGCCTATCCAGCGCCATATCCATTTTGCGTACCTATATCATCGTCTTCACCGCCGGAATCAGCGGTGGTTTCATGATCGATCGATTCAAGAAAAGGGGGACCGGCATGTTCTGCATGTTTACAGCCTGTCTGATCTCCCTGGCAGGAATCCTATGTACCGGGAATATCCTCTTCCTCTGTGTGAGTATTACCGTGATACTTTCCTACTTTATCAACGTAATTAAGTCCACCTATTGGTCCATCATGGGGGATGCAGGCATTCCCCGGGCAGCCACCGGACTGGCCACCGGAGTGATCTCCTTCATCGCCTTAACGCCGGACATGTTCGTGTCACCGATTATCAGCCGTTTTATCCAATGGGGGGAGCAGGCAGGAAGGCTCGAATCCGGCTTTCAGGCTATGTTTGTCTGGATGCTGGTCTGGTCCATGCTGGGGATGGGAGCCTCCCTTCTTCTGGTAAAACGTGGGAGAAGGGCAGACTGAGGGCCCAGCCAGCTGCTGCCCTGTCGCTGTCTGGAAAGCAGGCGCCCCCATCCGGCATTGAAATGCAGCCTCCTTTGCGTTATAATCCCATTGACTAATTTGCAAAGGAGTGCAATACATTGAAGGAACATTCTCTGACTAAGGCGCCTGTTGTATGTTTTTTGACCTTTATCTGCTGCTTTCTCTGGGGGAGTGCCTTTCCCTGCATCAAGATCGGTTATGAGCTCTTCCATATTTCCGCCGGGGATACCTCCAGCCAGCTTCTCTTCGCCGGTCTTCGCTTTACCCTGGCAGGCCTTTTGACCCTGTTGATGGCAGGCATTTCCACCAGGCAGTTTCCCCGCCCCGGCAAGGGTTCCTGGAAGCCTATCCTGGCTCTTTCCATGACCCAGACGGTGGTTCAATATTTCTTCTTCTATATTGGTCTGGCTCATACCACCGGGGTCAAGTCCTCCATTATCGAGGCCTCCAGCACCTTCTTTGCCATATTGATTGCCAGCCTCATCTTCCGCTACGAAGCCCTGACCGCCCATAAGATCCTGGGCTGTCTCATCGGCTTCGCCGGAGTCGTGCTCATCAACCTGGCGGGAGCCGGCTCCCTGGACTTGCATTTTGCCTGGAACGGAGAGGGATTTTTGCTCTTATCCACCTTTTCCTATGCCTGCTCCTCTACCCTGCTCAAGAGATTTTCCTCCTCCCAGAGTCCTGTCACCCTAAGTGCCTACCAATTTCTTCTGGGGGGCGTGATCCTGTCGGTCTGCGGCCTGGCCTCCGGAGGCAGAATCGGGAGCTTCCACCTGCCCGGCCTCCTTCTTCTGGTCTACATGGCCTTCATCTCCGCCGCTGCCTATAGCCTGTGGGGCATCCTGCTCAAATACAACCCTGTCAGCCGTATCGCGGTCTTTGGCTTCATGACCCCGGTCATAGGAGTGGTCCTATCCGCCCTTCTTCTCAACGAGAAGAACCAGGCCTTCAGCATCTATGGCCTGATTTCCCTTCTCCTGGTATGCTTAGGAATCACCATCGTGAATCGTCAAAGCCGGCAGGCCGATTGATTCCTTCCCGGGCAGCCCCTCATGGGGCTTTCGGACAAAAGACCTTCCCGGGGCTTGTTTTTTTATTAACAATCTGCTATGATAGGGCTGGCAGACCAAGTTTGAAGAAACCCTTCTGCCGGAGCCATCCATAACCCTGTATCTTATCACAAGAGGAGGTAGTTCTAATGTCTAAAAAGATCGTACTTGCCGGAGCCTGCAGAACGGCCATCGGCGTAATGGGAGGAGCTTTGAGCACCACACCGGCTCCCGCCCTGGGCACTGTTGTCATCAAGGAGGCTCTCAAGAGAGCCGGCCTGACCCCGGATCAGGTAGATATGGTATATATGGGCTGTGTCATCCAGGCCGGAACCGGACAGAATCCGGCTCGTCAGGCAGCCATCAATGCCGGTATTCCGGTGGAATCCCCGGCTATCACCATCAATGTCCTGTGCGGGTCCGGCCTGGACTGTGTCAATACAGCCGCCCGCATGATCCGGGAGGGAGAAGCGGATATCATCGTAGCCGGGGGTGTGGAGAATATGTCCATGGCGCCCTATGCCCTGCGCAATGCCCGCTTCGGCTACCGCATGGGCAACAATCAGATCTTCGATACCATGATCACCGATGCCCTCAGCGATGCCTTCCACGGCTATCACATGGGAATTACCGCTGAAAATGTGGCAGAACAGTGGCATCTGACCCGAGAGCAGCTGGATGCCTTCGCTGCTTCCAGCCAGCAAAAGGCCTGTGCCGCCATCGCCTCCGGCAGATTCAAGGAGGAGATTGTTCCGGTGGAGATCAAGAAGAAGAAGGAGACCATCCTCTTCGACACAGACGAGGGACCCCGTCAGGGTGTGACAGCTGAGAGCCTGGCCAAGCTGAGACCTGCCTTCAAGAAGGATGGGGGTGTGGTAACTGCGGGAAATGCTTCCTCTATCAATGACGGAGCCGCTGCCGTGGTTGTCATGAGCGAAGAGAAGGCCAAGGAGCTGGGTGTGAAGCCCATGGCCACCTGGGTAGACGGTACCCTGGGAGGGGTAGATCCCTCCATCATGGGAGTCGGCCCCATCGTCTCCACCCGCAAGCTCTTCGCCAGAACCGGCCTGACCATCCAGGATATGGATCTGGTAGAGGCCAATGAGGCCTTTGCCGCCCAGTCTCTGGCGGTTGCCCATGACCTGGAATTCGACATGGACAAGGTCAATGTCAATGGCGGCGCCATCGCCCTGGGCCATCCCGTAGGAGCCTCCGGCTGTCGAATCCTGGTGACTCTGATGCACGAGATGGAGAAGCGGGATGTCAAGACCGGCCTGGCTACCCTCTGCGTAGGAGGCGGTATGGGCTGCTCCGCCATCATCACCAGAGAATAAAGAGCCCAGCGGGGCCCACACTACAAAGTGTAGTGTGGGCCCCGCTTTTCGTCGTTCATTTTCATGATTTTACAAATGGTAGTTGACGTCCCTTTTCCTCCGTGTTATCCTTTGCTTAAAGATAAATATTGCTAAAAAATACCGTAAATCCGGCGAAAATATGGGGTTTTTACCGTGTGATACCTTTATTTTTTTTACCCTTTTTTAGCAAAATTGGCATTTTTAACAATTTGCCGCATTTCCTTTCCCGACATTCTGTTTTCTACATGTTGTTGGGTGATTGCCAGGTGTTCCGCAGGGAAGCATCCCTGCCCTCAAAGAAGGATGTTTTGATTTAGAAGGAGGATTTTCGTTATGAACATGTACAATTGGATGGACCGCACAATCTTCGGAGCCAAGAAGCCCTTTCCCCTGATCTCCTATCCCTCGGTGCAATATCTCCATGTCACCGTCAAGGAGCTGGTCTGTGACAGCACCCTGCAGGCCGTCGGCATGAAGATGATCGCAGATCACTATGATATGCTGGCTTCCACCGCCTATATGGATCTGTCCGTGGAAGCGGAGGCCTTCGGCGCCTTCACCGTATACGGGGCAGACGAGATCCCCACCATCATCGGCAAGCTGATCTCCACGGAGGAGGAGGCCGATGCCCTGGAGATCCCTCAGGTGGGAGCAGGCAGAACCGGCACCAACCTGGAGGCCATCCGCAAGGCCAAGATCCTCATCAACGACCGGCCTATTTTCGCCGGCTGTATCGGTCCCTTCTCTCTGGCCGGCCGTCTTTTGAATGTCAACGACGTTATGGTAGACTGTTATGAGGATCCGGATATGGTACACAAGGTACTGGAGAAGGCTGCCACCTTCATCACCAACTATCTGCTGGAACTGAAGAAGGCCGGGGCGGACGGAGCCATTATGGCAGAGCCACTGGCAGGCATCCTGTCTCCCGACCTGATGAGCGAATTCTCCAGCCAATACGTCAGGAGAATCATTGATGCAGTGCAGGATTCTCATTTCCTGATCATCTACCACAACTGCGGCAGCGCCATTAACCACCTGGTGCCCCAGCTGATCGAGACGGGCTGCAGAGCCTTCCATTTCGGAGAGTCCGCCGACCTGCCCATGATGCTGGAGAAGCTGCCCAAGGATTCCCTGATTCTGGGCAATATCAGCCCCTCCAATGTCTTCAACAACAATAACCAGGAGGGCATGAACCTGACCACCCGCCGCCTGCTGGAGAATTGCGGCCACTATAACAACTTCATCATTTCCTCCGGCTGCGACGTGCCCCCCAATACCGACCTGGATATGATTGCCACCTTCTTCGATACGGTAGCTGCTCACTACTACAAGCAGCGTCTCTGGGATATGGTAGGATAAATCTTCCTCCACAGGGGATGCCGGCAGCTCCTGGGTTCACATGGACTTCCGGTCTGCAATCTCTGCCATCTTGGCGCTGTTGAGTCTGGTATCGCCGTGGACCCGGCTGTAGGACAGATAGCCGTTCATCCGGTCTATCTTGGTCAGGTTGCGGGAGCCGCACAGGGGGCAGACGTCCATCTCAAGCTCCTGGTGCCCACAGTCATCGCAATAGGCCAGGGACAGGTTGACCCCTTCATAGAAACCCAGGGCCATGGCCCTGCGGATCAGGGTTTTGATGGCCTTCTTGTTGTAGCTGACCGGATAGCGAACATATTGGATCTTGCCCCCGTTCAGGAGCTCCCAGAAGCGGCCTTCCTTGTCCTGCTTCTCGATGGGGGAGATATCCTCCGTTACATGGCAATGGAAGGAATTGCTGACATAGGGGCGATCCGATACATGGCGGACGATGCCATACATCTTCCGGAATTGCTCCACCTGCAGACCGCAGAGGGACTCCGCCGGGGTTCCGTAGATGGCATAGAGGATGCCGTCCTCCTTCTTATATTGTCCGATTTTCTGATTGATATAACGCATCACCTCCAGGGCGAACTCCCCGTCCTCTGCGATGGACTTGCCATTGTAGAGCTCCTGCAGCTCATTGAGGGCGGTGATGCCAAAGGAGGCCGTCATAGGCTTCAAGAGGGGACGGATCTTCTCCGAGGGCTTGAGATAGCCTCCGTAGAACCCTCCCTCGCAATAGGCCAGGGGATTGGTGGAGGCCTTCATCTCCCCCAGATAATCGTAGGTGCGCCGGTGAAGATCCCGGATCATCTCCAGATAAAAGTCCAGCACCTGGTAGAAATCCCGGTTCTCGGCCCTGGACTTGGCCAGGATCATGGGCAGATGCAAGGACACGGCTCCGATATTGAAACGGCCTACGAAGACCGGCTTGTCCTCCTCATCGGCAGGCTCCATGCCTCCCCTCTCGTACCAGGGGCTTAAGAAGGCCCGGCAGCCCATGGGGCTGATGACCCGGCCGTATTTCTTATACATGCCGGAGATATAACCCTCCCCGCTCATGGACAGCCAGTCGGGATACATGGTCTTGGAGGAGCATTCCACCCCTGCCTCGAAGACATCCTCGCAGGATCCACCCGGCCCGTGAAGAGCCTGGTCATAGAGGAATACAATCTTAGGAAAGAGCACCGGCTTGCGGAAGCCCTTCTTGCCCTGGCCCTCTTTGTGTACCTCCAGGAGGGAGATGGACAGCATCTTCTCAAAGGGACCGGTCCCCAGCCCCAGGGTCACGGTAACAAAGGGATAATCTCCCCGGGAGGAGCCTACCGTATTGAGCTTATATTCGATCCCCTGCCAGCCCTGGTCACAATCCCGGCGTACCTTGTCCAGGGCATATTGAGCTGCCTTCTCCTCCCTGCCCTTCCAGCTCTCATCGGCATAACGGAGGAATTCCGCCTGATATTTGTCATAGCTCTTCTGGGCATAGGGAGCCAGGATCTTGTCCACCTCCGGAACGGTAAAGCCCCCATATTGCTGGGCTGCGGTGCTGAGGATAATATCCCCCATGACATCAAAGGCCGTATCCACCGTCTTAGGCTCATTGTACCAGACATTTCCCATCTCAAAACCGCCCTTGAGGACATTGGCCACATCGAACAGGCAGCAATTCATGGTATCCAGGCGGGCAGATTGGTCATGAATGTAGATATAACCGTCTTTACAGGCCTGGAGCTCATTGCGGTTCATGAAGAACTTGCGATAGAGCTCCTTATTCAGTTCATTGAAGATCAGGCTCCGCTTAGTGGCCACCAGGGCACTGTCCGTATTGGCATTGCTCTTGTCCCCGATATAGCGGATGGACTGGCTCTTGGTATAGACCTCGTCCATCATATGGATAAAGTCTACCTTATAATTCCGATAATCCCGGTAGCTCTTGGCTACTGCCGGATTCACCCGGTCCAGAGCTCCCTCCACGATACAATGCATGTCCGCAATGGGGATCTCTTCCTTATGGAGAGCCTCCGCCCGTTCTTTGGCAAATTGGCAGATAAAGTCCTTCTCCTCCTGGGTAAAGGTATAGAGGATTCGCTTGGCAGACTTATTGACAGCATTGACGATCTTGCTGGCATCAAAGGGCTCCCGGGTGCCATCCTTCTTCACAACGTAAATCATAGTCATTCCTCCTTCCACAGCCGGCTTTCCTCCCCGGTGGACCAGCCGGTGGACTGGCCGGTATGCGGCATGGATGTCTACTCCAGGAAGCCGAAGGGTTCCTCTTCCTTCAGAAAATGCATCATCTGGTAGGCGCAGATAATGGCTACGTTCTCTTCCCTGAGAATCCGGCGTACCTCCTGGCGGTCGGCCAGAACCACCTCGATCTCTTCATTTTCTTCCATATATTTCCTGCTGGGTACTCCGCTGGCATAGCCAAAGACAGTGGCACAGGACTCGTCGGACATACCGATGGTGGTAAAGCCGGGCTTCTCATACATGCCATCTGCCTGAATGGGGGCAAAATCCAGCCCTGTCTCCTCATGGAGTTCCCGGATGGCAGCAGTATGAAAATCCTCTCCCGGTTCCACCAGGCCTGCCGGCAGCTCATAGATATAGTCATCAATGCTGTAGCGATATTGGCGGATCAGGACCACCTTATCGTGCTTCTCCCCGTAAAGGCTGTAGATCACAACTCCATCCGGGATATTTTCCCTAGTCTTCAGCTTGAGACCCTCGGTATGTCTGGCACGGGAGGCCACATAATAATGGGTCTCGTGCCCCTTCTTATTGGTCCCGTCCACCTGATAGAGATTCACATAGGGGGTCCTCGTCAACTGCTTCACTTGGTCTATCTGTGCCATGAATTTCACTTCCCGATCTGCTTTCATAAAAGTTCCATACCTGTGGTTACACGGATTGTTCCGTGCTAGGCCTGAGTTCCCTTCAGGAGGCGGCTGATGTGCTTATATAATAGCAGAGTTACCACAGATACCGCAACCCCCTTGATCAGGTTGAAGGGCACGACTGCCAGCAGACAGAAGCGGAAGAGGCTGTTGATGGCCGGATTGATGGCTCTTCCCATCTCAATAAATACTGCTGTATCCATATGGAAGGCCTTGCCATAGGCCGGAAGCAGCATATAAGCATTCAGGAAGGCGCATACCACAGCCAGGCAGACAATTCCCAGTCCCATGCCCAGCATGGCAGACTTCTTGCTCTTGTGTCTCTGATAAACCAGTCCCGCCGGAAGGACAAAGGAGCATCCAATCAGGAAGTTGGCCAATTCTCCCACAAATGCCGTATCCGTTCCGTTGATGATCAGATTCAGCAGGATCTTGATCATCTCAATGACCGCTCCAGCCAAGGGTCCCATGGCAAAGCTTCCGATCAGCACCGGAACCTCACTGAAATCCGCCTTATAAAAGGAGGGGGCGACGGGAAGGGGGAATTCGAATAACATCAATACGGTAGCCACCGCAGCCAGCATGGCAATCTGGATCATTCGTCTGGTCTTGCCCTGGGCCCTGGTTCCTCCCTTGCTCTTTACTTGTCCCTTTGTTCTCTCTGCTACATGTTCCATAGGTCATTTCCTCTCTTTCTTCTCTTGGTGCCTTGTTTCCTTGCGACTGTGCCTGTTGTTGGGATGAGACGTACTTCCTATGGAAAAAAAAGCGCCCCGGACACCATGTTCCAGGGCGCAGAAGATACTGCTGCCATTCTTCTTCCATCCAGACTGTAACTGTTGGTACCGGAGTCACACCGGTTCAGCCGCTGCTGACAGCGGGTCGCGGACTATACCGCCAGTGGGGAATTACACCCCGCCCTGAAGACGCTCATTCAATTTACAAGACCATTATAGTCAGATTACGAAGATTATGCAAGAGAAAAATCAACAAACTGAGAGCCGTTTTTTTGTCTATTATGGCTGAATCCTTTCTGCTGCAATCCGGGCTCGGGCTATCCCTATGCCGTATAGGCTCGTATAATGGCATGAATCGACCGGTGCAGGCTGGGCAGGTATTCCTCCATGGATACAGGCTGCTGGTAGAGGATACAGCTGTAGGAGGTGGCCCCCACCAGCTCCACAATGGTAAAAAGCATCAGCTCCGGTTCCCGGCAGGCGATGGAATTGTTCTCCATCAATTCCAGATAATGGGCATAGAATTCCATGGTTTCCTCCGGCGCCGTCCGCTCAAAGGCATTCTTCAGGATGCCCCAGGACAGATTCTTGCTGATAAATTGCAAAAGCAGGTGATTCTTCTGCAGATATTCCACAATATAATCCACGATCTCCATAAGCTGATTCTCGAAACCGGAAACCGGATGTTCCATCAGGTTCTCATAGGCTTCCAGGAAGATCTGCCCTGCCTTCCGGGCGATCAGCTGATCCCGCAGGTCGTATTTATCCTTAAAATATAGGTAGAAGGTTCCCTTGGCCAATTCTGCCTTCTTCACAATATCCGAAATGGTAGTCTTGGTAAATCCCTTATTGGTAAATAAATCAAAAGCCGCCTGAAAGAGGGAATGCTCCTTCTGCTGCTTATTCTGTTCCAATTTTCCCATCAAAAATCTCCATTCTGCCGTCTCACACCGGCCTGCCCCCTGTCAGGGTGCCCCATCAAGTCTGCCCTGTGTCAGCCGCCTCCCTACAAGCCCGTTCGGAAGGGATGTCTTTCCCCTGCTACTGATTATTTTACAAAAGGGGGCAAAAGTCAAGGGCATAAAAATGACCAAAATTCATTTTTTTCAGACATGGATTATTGGAGGTTTTGAATATTGACTATTGGTCATTTTTATTTATAATAAACCTAGATGAGAAAAGCGGTGGCCCCATCTGCCACTGCCTAAGATAAGGTTCAGCGGCTGAGCCCTTGTGGGCAGGCCCAGTGTCATTCGGTAAGAAAGGAAGCTATTGGATATGAACAGGAACAGAAAAATCAAGGTAAAAAGCAAGCTTACTGCTTCCGTGGCCGCAGGCATGGCAGCTGTGATAGGTGCTGTCCCGGTTTTGGCTGCGGGATCCTCAACGACCTCAGACCTATATAAGGAGGAAACGGTTTACGTCAATGCGGATGCCTCCGGCAAGGAAACCTCTGTCATTGTGTCGGACTGGCTTAAGAATGCGGGGAGCCAGAAGACTCTGAAGGATTCCAGCGACCTGACGGACATTGAAAATGTGAAGGGGGACGAGACCTGGACCAGCTCCGGCAGCAATCTGACCTGGACTACAGACGGCAAGGATATCTACTATCAGGGGACTTCCGACAAGGAACTGCCGGTCAAGGTGCATTTTACCTATTATTTAGACGGGAAGAAGACAGAACCCGCTGATCTGGTGGGCAAGAGCGGCCATCTGAAGATTGCCATTTCCTATGAAAATACCGCCAAGAAAACCGTGGAGATCGATGGCAAGAAGGAGACCCTCTACAGCCCCTTTGTCATGGTCACCGGCCTGATTCTCCCGGAGGATACCTTCTCCCATGTGACCATTGACAACGGCAAGGTGATTTCCGACGGAAACCGCAGCATCGTCCTGGGGGTAGCCCTGCCGGGCCTCAAAGACAGCCTGGGGCTGGATTCCGACAAGGTTACCTTGAATCTGCCGGAAAGCCTGGAGATCAATGCGGATGTGGAGAATTTCTCCATGGATCCCACCTTTACCGTAGGACTGTCGGATATCCTGGATTCGGTGGATACCGACAATATCTCCGATGTCAGCGATCTGATGGACTCCCTGGATGAGCTGGAGGATGCTGCCCTGCAGCTGGTATCCGGTTCCCAGGAGCTCTTTGACGGTTCCAATACCCTGAATACCAGCTATGGGGAGCTGGACACCGGCATCGGCACTCTGAAGTCCGGCATTGACGCCGCTGCCACCGGCACAGGCACTCTGGCCGACGGAATTGTTACTTATACCAACGGTGTTGTCCAATTGTCCGATGGTCTTCTCTCCTATGTATCCGGGGAGGAGCAGTTGGCAGCGGGTGCTGCCCAGCTCCAGCCCCTGGTCAGCGGCCTCAATAGCCTGCGTCAGGGAACCGTCCTGCTGAACAGTGTGCTGGATGGGGAAGGTTCTGAGACCGAGGATCTGAAGGTTGCTTCCCAGAAGCTGGCTGCCGGAAGCCAGGAATTGAAGGATGGTCTGGATCAGATGTCCCAGCTTCTGGGCTCCCTGGATTCGGTAGAAAAGCTGGGAAGCCAGCTGATCAGTGGAGCCAAGTCTATGTCCTCTACCCTGCAAAGCCAGGTGGCTGCCCCCTTGCAAAATACGGCTGCGGCGGCAGGCAAGCTGAAGGAAGAGCTGACCTCCCTCCAGACCAGCCTGCAGGCCCTGATCGCATCGGCTGCCCAGTCCGCTGTGGATCAGATCAACGGCCAGATCGATACCAAGAATCAGGAATTGCAAGCCGCTGCCGGACAGATCCAGCAGTCTGCCAATGACCAGCTTGCCGCAGCCAGAGCCAGTCTGCAAGACCAGATCAATGTCCTGGATCCCGCCACAGATGGGGAAACCATCCAGACCCTCCAGGCCGCTATGGATAAGCTGACGGATGTCACGGTCACGACGCCGGAGGATATCTCCCCCATAGACGCCTCCAGCCTGAAGATTGAGATTCCCCAGGAAGCCCTATCTTCCCTCAATCAGACCATTACCGACCTGCAGACCGCTGCCCAGCAATTGTCTGCCTTCCTGACCAACCAGGAATTCGCCCAGCAGCTCCAGGCCATGGAGCAAGGTCTTGAGACCCTGTCCCAGTTCCAGGTTCCCACGGATTCCGTAACCCGCCTCCAGACCGGGGTCAGCCAGCTCAATGGGGGCATGCAAGCCCTGAATACCGCCATCGGCACCTTGTCAGACAAGGTGGGGGGCATGTACCAGCAGACCGCTTCCCTGCCCCAGGCCAGCGCCGGACTCCAATCCCTCCTGAATGGCTTTGACACCCTAAGTGCCTACAACAGTTCTCTGACCTTAGGAGCCTCCACCCTGACAGGCAGCAATTCCCAGCTGATCCAGGGAGCCCAGTCCTTGCAAAGCGGAGCTTCTCAGCTGTCCGCCGGGGCTTCCACCCTGCAAAATGGCAGCAGCCAGGTCAAGGATGGCATCAGCCAGCTGACCGACGGAGCCAAGGAGCTGAAGGAAGGCATGGAGGAATTCAACAAGGAAGGCATTGAAAAGCTCACCTCCACCCTGGAGGATACCTTCTCCCAGGTAGTGGACCGCATCAAGGCTCTTACCTCCGACGATGTCACCTACGACACCTACAGCGGCCGGTCAGAGGGAATGGACGGCAATGTAAAATTCGTCATCGAGACGGAGAGTATCAAGTAAGGTTTGGGATCACGGCAGTATCATGGTCAGGGAGATTCTTTTCTTGGCCACATCCACACTTAATACCTTCACCTCTACAATATCTCCCACGCTAACCACCTCCAGGGGGTGCTTCACAAACCGCTTGGAGGTAAGCTGGGAGATATGCACCAATCCGTCCTGATGGACACCGATATCCACAAAAGCACCAAAATCAATCACATTGCGCACGGTTCCCTTCAGAATCATTCCTTCCTTCAGATCCTTCATATCCAGCACATCACTGCGGAGAATGGGCTTAGGCATATCCTCCCTGGGATCCCGGCCGGGCTTTTGCAGCTCCTTGATGATATCTCTCAGGGTCACCTCCCCTATCCCCAGCTCCCCAGCCATTTTCTGATAATCCTTGATGGAGAAGACTACCCTTCCCTCCAGGATCTGGCTGGTTTTCATACCCAGACGGGCAAAAAGCTCCTCCACAGCCTGGTAATTCTCAGGATGGACGCTGGTGGCATCCAAAGGGTTCCTGCCCCCGGTGATCCGCATGAAACCCGCACATTGCTCAAAGGCCTTGGGTCCTAGCTTGGCTACCTTCAGAAGCTCCTTCCGCTCCTGAAACTTCCCATGTTCCTCCCGGTAGGCCACGATATTCCTGGCAATGGTCTTGGTAATACCGGAAATATATTCCATCAGAGGGGCGGAGGCGGTGTTAAGATCCACTCCTACCCGGTTGACGCAATCCTCCACTACCCCGGTGAGGGCATCCCCCAGCTTCTTCTGGTTCATATCATGCTGATACTGGCCTACACCGATGGATTTTGGGTCGATCTTCACCAGCTCAGCCAAAGGATCCTGCACCCTGCGGGCGATGGAGGCAGCACTTCTTTGTCCCACGTCAAACTGGGGAAATTCCTCCGTGGCCAGCTTGCTGGCGGAGTAGACAGAGGCTCCGGCCTCATTGGTAATGATATAGGAAACCGGATCGGGAATCTCCTTAAGCAAATCCACGATAATCTGCTCCGATTCCCGGGATGCGGTTCCATTTCCCAGAGAAATCAGGCTGATATGATAACGCCGGATCAGCTTCTTCAAGGTCTCCTTGGCGGCTGCGATCTTGGCCGGGGTGGTGGGAGCCGTGGGGTAGATGACCGTGGTATCCACCACCTTGCCTGTGGTATCCACCACTGCCAGCTTGCAGCCGGTTCGAAAGGCCGGATCCCAGCCCAGAACCACCTGCCCCGCCACGGGAGGCTGCATCAGAAGCTGCTCCAGGTTCTTGCCAAATACCTTGATGGCTCCGTCCTCTGCTCCTTCCGTCAGCTCACTGCGGATCTCTCTTTCGATGGCAGGGGCGATCAGACGGCTGTAGCTGTCCGCCACCACAGCCTGCAGAACCGGAGTCGTGACAGGATTGTCCCGGACAATAACCTGCTTCTCCAGATAAGAGAGAATCTCCTCCGTGGGAGCCTCAATCTTCACCGTCAGGAACTTCTCATTTTCCCCCCGGTTGATGGCCAGCACCCGGTGCCCGGCAATCCTGGTCACCGGCTCCTCATATTGGTAATAGGTCTCATAGACCGAGGAAGCCTTCTCATCCCTGGCTCTGCTGACCACCCTGCCTGCCCTCTTGGTACGCTTGCGTATCTCCGTCCGGTACCTGGCCTCATCGGAAATACGCTCCGCCAGGATATCGCAAGCTCCGGCAATGGCCTCCTCCGGCGTGGAGACCCCCTTCTCCTCCGACAGATAAGCAGCCCCTGCCTCCGCCAGGGGCTGGGAAAGCCTCTGCAGCCAGATCAAATCTGCCAGGGGCTCCAGACCCTTCTCCCGGGCCACAGTAGCCCTGGTCCTCCTCTTGGGACGGTAGGGTCGGTAAATATCCTCCAAAGCCACCAGGGTCATGGCATCTGCAATGGCCTTGTCCAGCTCCGGGCTTAGCTTCCCCTGTTCCTCAATGGTGCTGCGCACCTGGGCCTTTCTCTCTTCCAGATTCCTCAGATATTGCAGGCGCTCATGGAGATTGCGAAGCACCTCATCATTGAGAGATCCGGTGACCTCCTTCCGGTAACGGGCAATGAAAGGAATGGTATTCCCCTCATCGATCAACTTGACCGCCGCCTCCACCTGAGCCGGCCTCACCTCCAGTTCCCTTGCAAGAATCTGTATCATGTCCATATGCTATCTCTTCCTCTCTCGTCCCATTCTATTTCGATGGTCCCCGTAAATATCCCATCTGAAGTCTGATTCTACGGAAAATCATTGCCTTTCATTTCCCGTCTATGCTATACTTGGGGCAAACCTTTTATCCTGTCAGTATAACACGAGTCTGCTTATAGTGTCAAAAAACCGGTCCTGAGAGTCGGACCATAGGTTTTGCGTGTTCTGGCTACAATATCCAAAGAGGGAGGGAGATCAGATATGGATCCTTATTATCACGAAGAGGCGAGGGATGGTCAGCCTGGCTATCCGCCTGGCTGCCAGCCTGGTTATCCGCCCGGCTATGTTCCCCAGCCTTACTTTCAGCAGCCCCCGGATGATTCCTCCCCCGGCCTGGCCACGGCCTCTCTGGTTCTGGGAATCTGTTCTCTGGTTCTGGCAATCCTATCCCTGCCCCTGGGCGCCCTGGGGTTGATTCTGGCTCTTTTGTCCCGTGGTTCCGGTCACCTGAAAGGCCGCTCCCTGGCGGGCTTTGTCACATCTCTCATCGGCCTGTGCCTGGGGATTGTGATCCTCCTGTGTCTGGTATTCCTGTGGGGATCTCTTCTATCCGGTCCTTCCCTCACAAGGCTGCAGCAAGAGATGGAATATATTCAGAGGGATACTACCGCAAGCGCACAGCAAAACAGATGGGGATGTCTGTGGGAAGAGGGGGAAGAGGGAGACATGACTTTTTCCCCGGGGATGAACGAAGAGGAGCTTGTGGAAGCCTCCCCCTTATGGACGAAAGGATTTGATTTATGAATGATTCTTCTGCTCAACTCAAATGTTTGGCCAGAGTTGCCCTCAAGGGGCGATATGGTTTGCTGATCGGGGCTCTGATTCTAACTGGCCTGATGTCCCTCCTCGCCTCTTTTCTCGTAGGGGCCTTCCTGGGGATTTCCTCCAGCCTGCCTCTGCTCCTGATTCGAATCGCTGTATCCTACCTCCTGTCTGCCTTCCTGAGCATGCTGCAGACCGGTCTGTCCCGGATGTTTCTGAGTGTCAGCCGCGGCCAGGCCACCTCTCTGGCGGATATGTTTTATGCTTTTCGCCACCAGACAGACCAGTTCCTTGTCCTCCATCTGATTCTGTCAGCCATCGAGAACCTTCTGACCCTGCCCCTTACATACATGGGATATCTGTTTACCCTGGGAAGTCTTACCCAGCTGCCCTACCTCCTGTTCCTGTATGGATACCTGTTTCTCCTTCCCATCCTGCTGATCCTATTTACCCTTTGGTTTGCTCTGGCGGATTATCTTCTGATCGACCGCCCCAACCTGTCAGCCACAGAAGCCCTGGGGGAAAGCGTCCGGCTGATGCGAGGGCGTAAATGGCGTTTATTCAAGCTTTATCTTAGCTTCCTGGGCATGTATCTTCTGGCTTATCTCAGTATCGGTATTGGTATGCTGTGGGTAAGACCCTATGTCGGCACTACCCTGGCCTTCTTCTACCGGAATGCCATTCAAGACCTGCCCCAAAACAGCCCACAGTAATTCCTTAGCTGTGGGCTGTTCCTGTATCCTCTAGATTCCCTGCCGCTCATTTTGAGAAGAGATATCCCATCAGCTGGCATCCCTTTTCGATGGAATGTCCACTCTGACCTGCTTCTCTCTCGTTATAGTGCCAGGTATGCTCCTGGGGAGCGGTGCTGTCATATAAGAGATAGGGCACCGGATCCGCCACGTGGGTTCTGCAGCGAATGGGGGTGGGATGGTCCGGCAGCACCAGGAGGCGATAGTCCTCTCCCGATGCATCCAAAGCTTCTCTCACCGGCGCCAGGATACGCTGATCCATATTGGCGATAGCCTGAACCTTGCGCTCTATGCTGCCCTGGTGTCCCATCTCATCCGGAGCCTCCAGGTGAATATAGGCGAAATCATATCCCTCCTTCAGCAGGGCATGGATGGCGGCCTGAGCCTTTCCCTCATAATTGGTATGCAGACCTCCGTTGGCTCCCTCTACCACCTTGTTGTGGATTCCTGCCCCTACGGCAATTCCCTTGAGCAGGTCGACAGCGGAGATCATGACTCCCTTTTTCTGATATTTCTCATAGAAGGAGGACAAAGCCGGCTTAGTACCCGCCCCCCAGAACCAGAAGCTGTTGGCCGGGTTCAAGCCCTTTTTCTTCCTTTCCAGGTTCAGAGGATGGCGAGACAGAATCTCGAAGCTGCGCTCCTGCATCCTCCTTAAGGTGGGATCCAGGGGCAGGTACTGGCCGATTACCTGTCCCAGCACATCGTGGGGGGGCGTCAGGGGAACCACCGATCCCATGGCCCAGATCAGACAATGGCGGTAGCTGGTTCCCACGTAAAATTGATAGGTTTCATCCTGCAATTCCTGGGCTGCGGCCTGGAGCAGAACCGCCGCATCCTGGGTGCTGATCTCATCCGCACTGTGGTCCACGATAGTTCTCTGCTCGTAGGGAATCCCTTCCTCCTCCGACAGGGTCACAATATTGCAGCGAAGAGCCACATCTGTCGCCTTCATGGGAACTCCGATGCTCAAGGCCTCCAAAGGGGACCTGCCGGTATAATATTCCTTGGGATCATAGCCGATGACGGACAGATTGGCGGTATCACTTCCTGGTGCCATTCCCTCCGGAATGGTGGCTACCATACCGATCTCGGCCTTCTGTGCATAGGCATCCAGGGTCGGCGTATCCGCATATTCCAGCGGCGTCTTCCCCCCCAAAGCCTCCAGGGGCTCATCTGCCATGCCATCCCCCAGCATTACAAGATACTTCATAATAACTTCCTCCTCTGATCCGGCTCTTAGAATCTAACCCGGATCCTGCTGATAATACCTGCTGTCTGATCTGCTTTTTCCTGATAGGCTGCCTCTGTCATCTCCTCCGTGAGGAAGGCGAACTCTCCTGTCACATGGGGCAGGCAGATGGGCTCTATCTTGCCAAAGGTCTTCTCCAGCTCTTCCCCTCTCTCCTGGGGATTTCCCTCCACCCGGACAAAGAAGCGGCCCCTTACCTGACCAACAGGCATCAGCTCCTGCTTGTCCTCAGCCCAGGCAGCCATGACGTCTGTATGGGGATTCCTGGCGCAGTCGATGACATCGGCGGATACCGCACTGGCGGTGGGAAGCTTGCCTGCACCGCTGCCGTAGAACATGGCATCTCCCAGCATATTTCCATGGACGAAAATGGCATTGAAGACATCCTGGACGCTGTAGAGGGGATGAGAGGCAGGGATCAGAACCGGAGCCACCATGGCACAGATGCCCTCCGGGCTCTTGCGGCTGCTGGCCAGAAGCTTGATGCGGGCCTTGATGGCCTGGGCGTATTTGATATCCATAGGCGTGATTTTGGTAATGCCCTCTGTGTAAATATCCTCAAAATTCACCTGTTTTCCATAAGCAATGGAGGATAAAATGGCAATCTTCCGGCAGGCATCATAGCCTTCCACATCCGCCTCCGGATTCCGCTCCGCATATCCCTTGTCCTGGGCCTCCTTCAAAACCTGGGCAAAATCCGACCCGTCACTGGTCATTTTGCTTAAGATATAGTTGGTAGTTCCGTTCAGGATACCGGTAATCTCATCGATCACATCCGCCGTCAGGGCATTGTGAAGGGGGCGGATAATGGGAATCCCCCCGCCGCAGCTGGCTTCAAAGAGGTAATTTACTCCCTTGGCCCTGGCAAGGGTCATGAGCTCCTGTCCATGCCGGGCCACCAGCTCCTTGTTGGAGGTACAGACACTCTTGCCCGCCTCCAGGGATTGCTTAGAAAACTCATAGGCCGGATGGAGTCCTCCCATGGTCTCCACCACAATGGCCACTTCCGGATCCTGCAGGATGGTCTCGAAATCATGTACCAGAACCTTCTCCACCGGATCTCCCGGGAATTCCCGCAAATCCAGCACATATTTCACCTCTATGCCTTCTCCGGCCTTTTGGGCAATGCTCTCCTTGTTGGTCTGAAATACCTCTACGACACCGGAACCTACCGTTCCATAACCTAATACTGCGATCTGAATCATCCTTGTCTTCACTCCCTGCCTAAAATTTTAAAATCATGCACACCGGGACGAGCCTCTATCTCCTCTACCATGGCAGAGGCATCCCCCAGCTCCGGCGCAATGTCCACACTGATGGTCAAGGTTGCCACCCCATTAATGGGGATGGACTGATGGATGGTCAGGATATTCCCGTGACAAGCTGCAATGGAACGCAGCACATCCGATAAGAGCCCCGGCTCGTCATCCATCTGCAGGATAAAGGTGATGGTTTCCCCCTTTGCCTTGTCATGAAAGGGAAAGATATCATCCTGGTACTTGTAAAAGGAACTGCGGCTGATGCCCACCTCTTCCGTAGCCTGCTGCACCGTCAGCTTGCGGCTGTCCATCAGCTTCTTGGCCTCCAGCACCTTCAATAAGACCTCCGGTATGGCCTTCTCCCTTACCACATAATACTTCTCACCCATTCTTCTGACCATTCCTTACCTGTACGCCAACCAAAAACATTTGTATTCACAGAAAAGATAGTACCACACTGCCGGGCTTTCTGCAAGTAAAACCCCGACTTTCCCTTGCGGTTCCCACCTCTGTGTCCTTCTTTGCCCCGGAAGCCCACCCCATACCGCTTGGAATTCCTGTCACTGCAGTCCTAACAGCCATAAGGATTCTCTTCCACCTTCTCGCTGAGCACCCGGCATCTCTTCTTGCAGAAGGATATGCCATAGAGACGGATCTCCTCCCGACCATCATTTCTCAGATATTCCCCATACCGCCGATCTCTGATCTGGGTCAGGGCCTGACGGCAGGATTCTTCCAGCTTTCGAAAGCTGCTGGTATATTTTAATTCCAGAATCAAGCCTGCATCGGGGTCTTCCGTCTCTACAATAATATCCGCAAAACCCTCTCCCGCCTCCACGTTGGACTTCACCAGCCAGTTGGCATTGCCTGCCAGCAGTCCTATCAGGAGAGTGTGATAAAAACCCTCCTTCTCCTTCTCCGGCGCCCGTGTGTCAAAGACGCTGATGGAATGACTGAGCACTTTCTCCAGATAGGCGGCAATAGCGCCTGTATTCCCCTCCCGGAGATCCTTCCAGAAATCCTCCAGCTCCTCCGTGTTGCGGAAGACCTCTTCCTTGAACCATTCCTGAATCTGCAGGCGATAGACCTCTCGAACCTCCCGGTTGGGGATAACAAGCCGATAAGCCCCCTGATCCGTCCTTCCTGTCTGGGTCAGATAACCGGTAGTAAACAGGACACTCCACAGGTTGTCGATGCTGCGATCTATCTCATCATAGGTCAATTCCAACCGAATCGCCTTCTCCACAGAATCTCCGGCAATCAAACGCTCTATCTCATCCCTGGTGGTTTTGTTGGCCTTGCTGATAAACCGCTTCACCAGCTCATTCCCGCTGGTATTGATCCAATAGGTCTGGGGCTCCGCCCCCTCCTCCCCACAGAGACGATCCACGTGGTTGATCACATCCCAGGGACAATAGACATTGGCCTTGCCAAAGCGATAGCCATCATACCACTCCCTGGTCTCCGCCAAATGTCCCTCCAGGTGATAAGCTCTCAAGAGTTCCTCCACTTCTTCCTGTGTGAATCCGAAATGTTCATCGAATCTGGCATCCGTGATGGAGAGTACCTTGAAATTATTCAATCCCGTAAAAATGCTTTCCTTGGAAACCCGGAGACATCCTGTCAATACCGCAAAATAAAGAAAATCATTGGTTTTAAGAGCCAATCCGAACATGGTACGAATCAGGGATACCATGTCCTTGTAATAACCCCCCTGAAAAGCCTTGTCCAAAGGAACATCATACTCATCCACCAAAAGAATCGTTTTCTTCCCATAGTGCTTATACAAAAGCTCAGACAGGGTTTGCAGGGAAGAGGCCAATGTGTCTGAATCCATGGCATATTTTCCCTCCCTCAGGGAAATGATTGCCTGATATAGCTTCTTATCATCCCTTGTCAGTCTGTCACTCTCCTCCAGAAATTGGAAACGCCTGGCTTCCTTGCCCACCAACTCTGTGAAACGGTATCGGGCACTTTCAAAGGTCAATCCCTCCACGTTCTTCAAAGAAAGGAAAATCACCGGGAATTGTCCCCTATACTCCCGGCACAAGGCCTGATTGTCGGAAATATAGAGTCCCTCAAACAGGGAAGGATCGGTTCCAATCTCAAAAAAGGTGCGGAGCATGCTCATATTCAGCGTTTTCCCGAACCGACGGGGCCTTGTAAATAGATTCACCTGGCCCCATTGCTGAAGGAGCTGCTCGATCAGTTTTGTTTTATCAATATAATAAAAACCTTCTCGGCGAATATCCTGAAAATTATCCAATCCCACCGGCAGTTTTAACCCTTGCATCCTGGTACCCTCCCTTCCGAAGCCGCCCAGCGCCACCCTACTTCTCCATTATAAAGGGGAAGAAGGGCAAAGGCAAGCTCCGACATTCACTTCTCAAAGAGTCCTGTAAAGATCAAAAAAGGAAAACAGGGGCGTCCGGCGGACACCCCTGCTTTCCTTCTATCTTGTTTGCTTGCTGCCTATAGAGGAGAAACCCTCCCATCCCCTTACCGGAGAGATTTAGTGGACAATGGCCTGCTCCGTATCCTTGTCAAAGATATGGATGCGCTCCATATCCAGCGCAAAGGGAACGGTGCTTCCGGTCCGCGCCGTAGTTCTGGGATCCACACGGGCAGTCATGGGGAAGCCCTCCAGCTCGAAATAGAGGAATACCTCTGCTCCCAGCAGCTCATATACATTGATGGTAGCCTCGAAGGAAGCATCCTTATACTGGGACAGCATGATCTCGGAATCGCTGACATTCTCCGGACGGATACCGGCGGTTACCACCTTGCCTTCGTATCCCTTTTCCAGCAGAACCTTGGCCTTGCCAGCCGGCAGGTGCAGACGGAGACCGCCCTTGACCAGGTATACCTCATTGCCCTCCTTCTTCACTTCCACATCAATGAAGTTCATCTGGGGAGAGCCGATGAAGCCTGCAACAAAGAGATTGTCCGGGGAGTTATAGAGGTTCTGGGGCGTATCTGCCTGCTGGATCACCCCGTCCTTCATCACGACAATCCGGGTTCCCAGGGTCATAGCCTCGGTCTGGTCATGGGTTACATAGATGATGGTGGCACCCAGACGGTCATGCAGCTTGGAGATCTCAGTTCTCATCTGCACACGGAGCTTGGCATCCAGGTTGGACAGGGGCTCGTCCATGAGGAAGACCTTGGGATCCCGGACGATGGCACGTCCCATGGCAACACGCTGCCGCTGTCCGCCGGACAGAGCCTTGGGCTTACGATCCAGCAGATGCTCCAGATCCAGAATCTTGGCAGCCTCCCGAACCGTCTTATCGATCTGATCCTTGGGCATCTTCCGCAGCTTCAGACCAAATGCCATATTATCATATACCGTCATATGGGGATACAGAGCGTAGTTCTGGAATACCATGGCGATATCCCGATCCTTGGGCTCCACATCATTCACTACCTTGTCATCAATCTTCAAGGTTCCATCGGAAATCTCCTCCAGACCTGCGATCATACGAAGGGTGGTGGACTTACCGCAGCCGGAGGGCCCTACGAAGATAACAAACTCCTTATCAGCGATCTCCAGATTAAAATCCTTTACCGCCTCAAAGCCATTGGGATACTTCTTGTAAATATGCTCTAACTTTAAACTCGACATGGAATCCTTTCCTCCTTATATAACGCAAGCCTTGTTTCTGATATCTGCCATTATACAGGAGACCGGCCGGATTGACCAGATTCGGACTCCCCAAAGATTCCCGCCTATTTTCGGCAATTTACAGTTTCCTCCCCGGGGCAGCTTCTTTCCTTGGTCGGATTCCCCAAAAAACCTCCCATTTCTTATGCAGGTTGACGAGGTGCCGCTTCCTCTGTCGGATGGTCTGCCCCGGGGAAGGTAATCTGCACCTTGAAGAGGTCTCCATCTACGAAGATCTCAAAGTTTCCCTTCATAAGGCGGACCAGATTGCGGGCAATGGAGAGCCCCAGGCCGCTGCCCTCGGTAGTTCGGGAGGAATCCCCCCGGACGAAACGCTCCATCAGCTCATCCGCCTGGATATTCAAGGGCTGTTCTGACATATTTTTCATGAGAAATTCTACCGTCTCTTCTCTTTGGACCACCTCCACATAGACCCGGGAACCCGGCATGGCATATTTGGCCGCATTGCTGTAGAGATTCTCCATCACCCGCCAAAGATAGCGGGGGTCGGCTCCTACCAATACCGATCCCCTGGGAAGACTGCAGATCAAGTCCAGCTTCCTGGCCGCCAGCCTTTCGTCGAATTCCCCATTGACCTGCTGGATCAGCTCGCACAGGTTCAGGGTAAGGAATTCCATATGCACGTTCCCGGAGCTGACCTTGGAAGCCTCCACCAGATCCTCCGTCAGCTGCTTGAGCCGTTGAGACTTTTGTTCCAACACCTCCAGATAAGCCTGAACCCTGGAATTATCTATTTTCTCCCTTTTCAGCAGGTCTACATAATTGACGATTGAGGTCAGGGGGGTCTTGATATCATGGGATACATTGGTGATCAGATCTGCCTGCATCCTTTCATTCTTCATTCGGGCCTCTACCGCCAGCTGCAGGCCCTCTCCCATGGCATTCACCACCTCCGCCAGCTCCCGGTTGGTGCTGCTCAGGTCTGCGGTATCCACCTTGTAATCCAGATTGCCCCTTCCCAGCTGCCGCATGCCCTCCACCACCGTCTGCTTGCCGGCGGCCTCCCGAATCATATAGAGGAGAACCAGCACATCCACCAGCAGACAGATCAGAAGGCAGAAAAGGTTGTCCCCGCAGGCGGGCAGGAGGAGAAAATGCAGGAGCATCAATGCCAGACCTGCCAGAACCAGGCGGGTGGATTCCTTCCGGGCGGCATAAGCCTTACTTCCCAGGTGAAGCACCGTTCGCAGCAGACTCTTCTGCCAGAGGTTCCCCGCCTTAATCCTGCGAACCAGACTCAGATAGAAGATCAGGAAGAGTCCTGTGCTGCCACCTGCATGGAGAGCCAGCAGGATCCAGGCGGTTCCGGACATGGTCCCCAGATTACAATAGAGGTTCATTCCGGGGAAAAGAATGAAGAAAAGCCCCAGAAAGATCCCTATGGCAGCTGCCAGCTCCGTGGGAAGCTGGTCAAAGGCATAGAGGTGGGCCTCTCGATCCTTGGCATGCCGCCCGGCCTGAATGGTTGCCAGGATAAAACAGACCAGAGCCAGGAGGAAGCCCAGAAGGGAAGCGGCGGCGATCCCTCCGGCATAAGGAGCTGCCCTATCATAAAAAAATGCCGCCGTCCGGTAGGAATCCCCTATGGGATAATTGGTATCCAAGCCCAGAATCAGGGTCTCATTGTCCGAAAGGACGGTCTGACCGGACAGGTATTGGTACAAAAGGCGGCTCGCTTCATTTTCCGGATAATCGGATTCCACCAGCTGACCCCCCTGCCGACGGAGGGTCAGGGACAGGAGTCCCTTCCTGGCCTCCTCTTCTACCTCCTTCTCTCCCAGCTCTTCCCAGGCAGATACATTGGTATATACCTGATCCTCTGACCGGATATAATAATGGAAGTTGCTATTTCCTTCCTGATAAGTCTTTTCCGCATCCACCGCCCATAGGTAGGAGCTGACATAGGAGGCCTGCTCCTGCAGCAGGTTGTAGAGATCATAGAGGGAGACGGTATCTGGATTCTGTGCCGCATAATCTGCCAAAGTAGATCCCGCTGCTGTCCGGATGTTGCTGGTCTCTTCCAGATCATAGCCTGCCCCATACAGGTAGAGAAACTGGCGGCTGTAGACCTTGCCTGCCCCCACCGACTGCAGATGCTGCCAGGTCTCCTCCGTCATATAGTTTAGGGCAATCTCCCGCATGGTCTCGGATTCCGTCAGTTCGGCGGCGTTCATCTCTGATGCGGAGGAGGTCTCCTCTGTCTCCTGCCGATTCTCCACCTCTGTCTCCTGAGTCTCTGCCAGTCCCTGGGAAGCGAAGGCATAATCCATCAGCTGCCTCGAAACCCCTTGATTGTCCAATTGATACAGGTCATCCAGGGTATAGGAGGTATTCTTATCCTCCTGGATCCCCTGGTCCCCCCCACTATAATTCTGGGTAATGTCCACCAGACGGTCGGGAACATAGGACCCCTCTACATCAAAATATTGCCGTTCTCTTAAGTAGACCGAGAGAGCGGCCATCTCATCCTGCATCTGGTAGCCGCAGCCTGCCGTGGCATAATATCCTTCTGTCAGCTGACCCTCCAGGGGATCCTGCTTCCCCACAAATAATAACTTTGCAAAAATTCCTCCAAAGACTGCAAACAGGATGACCCCCACCAGCAGCAAGACCATGACAGTCACCTTGGCCGGCACCCTGTAGAAGCCCCTCCTTGCTCTTCCTTCTTCCATTGTCCGCTCCTTCCCGGAAGACCTCTCGAACATGGGATCCCGTGAATATCCTTCCTCTTGGACAGTGGAGCTCCCCCCTCTGCCCTCCGGGCCAATCCCCCTGATCTCAGTTCTTTTCGATCTTATATCCCAGGCCCCATACCACCTTCAGATAGCGGGGTTCCTTGGGATTGATCTCGATTTTTTCACGGATATGGCGGATATGCACCGCCACCGTATTATCCGCTCCGATGGCTTCCTCGTTCCATATATTCTGGTAGATCTGTTCAATGGAGAATACTTTACCCGGATGGCCTACCAGAAGAAGAAGGATATTATACTCGATGGGGGTCAGCCTGACCACCTCTCCGTCCACTGTGACCTCCTTGCGATCATCGTCAATGGCCAGCCCTCCCACCTGATAAATGTTGGAATTCTCAGGGGGCATATTACCCAGCTTGGTATAACGGCGCAGCTGAGACTTGACCCGGGCCACCAGCTCCAGGGGATTGAAGGGTTTGGTCACATAATCATCCGCTCCCACATTCAGACCCAATATCTTGTCCGCATCCTCCGACTTGGCGGAAAGGATAATGATGGGGATACTGCTCTTTTCTCGAATCTTCAGGGTGGCCCGAATTCCATCCAGCCTGGGCATCATCACGTCCAGAATCAGCAGCTGGATCTCCTCCTGCTCCATCATACGCATGGCCTGGATCCCGTCGTAAGCCTTCAAAACCCGGTAACCCTCCTGGGACAGATAGATCTCAATGGCTTCCACGATTTCCTTATCATCATCACATACTAAAATATTCATGCAAGTTCACTTCCCTTCTCTCCCTCTCCTGCCCCGGAAAGCATTCTCTTCTATACAGATAATAGCAGAGAATTCTTTACATGGCCCTGTGAGAAAGATTAAGATTGGTTTAAATGTCCGTGTGCTTTTGTCCGGAAGCCGAACGGGAGGCGGCGGAGGTGGGCAGGGGCCTGTAAACAGGATTGATTCCGGTCCCACAATATGTTAGGATAAGGCAGAAGCTGCGGAAGGAAAAAGCAGCTGTGGCGTCAGCAAAGACTCGTTCAAAAGCAGGGAGGATAGGGCATGTTTCGACTGTGGGGAAAGCTCATGAAGGATAACCATATGATAAAAGATATGACGGTATGCGAGGATAGGGAGGATACCCGAACCCACAAGATCCTCCGCGCCCTGGAGGATCTTTGCTATTCCTGGGATCTGGGCAAGCCCATCTGGCTGGACTCCAACATTTTGGACTTTCAACGTCACAAGAAGACACGTTTTTATCAAGATAATTTCATGGAAAGCATAGACTTTGATTTTCTGGAAATACAGATTCTGGAGGAATAAACTGCCCTCAGCCATCGGCAAGCAGCTGGACCAGGCATCTTTTCTTATAAAAGGCAATGCCTTCCCTTCCCATACTGCCTGAAACAAGGAGGACAAATCCCATTTTTGAACATGATCCTGGAACCATTGAAGAATCGTGTCCTCGAAAATACTGTGAATCTCCGCATTTGGAATCCTAAGTGCCGTAAGACCCCTGTTCTTGATCAGCTGCCGATCTCCTTCCCTCAAGGTTTCCTCCCGAGCCATGGTCAAATATCCGGTCAGATAGAGAATACTCCACAGGTGTTCTCACTGGAAGCTTTAATTCCATGTCTGTCCCCCCTTCCGCTATCCCCTAT